>CANKVM010000068.1 GCA_947487175.1 Flavobacteriales bacterium
CAATAAACCGATTGTTTATGTCCGTTGTAATTCTGAACCAAAGAAACTTGTAACTTTGTAGGCATGGCGTTTATTCTAAACTGGCAATGTATTTCTGGCGCATCTCTTTATTTATGGGAAATGCAAAAAGAAAGTTCTCAAATTTACGCAGAAAATGAGATAAAAAACAGCGCACGGAAATTAGAAAAATCGTCGGTAAATGAGATAATCCAACTACTACATCCGGATTCTGCCTTGCAAAAGGATGAATTTGGAAAGCCCTTTTTAGATTCGAAAAATTTGCATATAAATTATAGCCACGCCAAAAGTCTCGTTTTTTGGGGGGAACATGTATCTTTCAAAATTGGTGTCGACATTGAGTATTTAAGACCTCAGCTTGCAAAAATCAAACACAAATTTTGTAGAGAAGACGAGTTTGATTTTATGCCTACCGAAAATGAAATCCCCTATTTGTTAGCAATTTGGAGTGCAAAAGAAGCCATGTATAAGGCATTTGGCAAAAAAGAAGTTGATTTTCAAAAGCACATGCAAATTTTGCCCTTCGAAATAAGCACAGAAGGCGTGATTACTGCAAATTTTTTATTGGATGGGCTAACGCAAATGAATGTCCATTATCTGTTTAATGGAGAAGTGATCAAATGCTGGACAGTTTTTCCAAGCTAATTACTTTTTAACGTAAATCCTTGCAGGATTCCCAATAACCGTTGCACCGGCTGGAACGTCTTTGGTTACAACTGAACCCGCACCTACAATGGCATTTTCGCCAATGGTAATGTTGCTCATGATGGTAGAACCCGATCCAATGGAGGCACCTTTTTTAATTAGGGTTTTTTCCATGATCCAATCGTCGGCGGTTTTCAATTCTCCGGTTTCGGTAACTGCCTTAGGAAAGCGGTCATTGATAAAGGTTACAGAATGTCCCACAAAAACACCATCCTCAATCTCTACTCCCTCACAAATAAAACTGTGGCTAGAAATTTTGCACCTGTTTCCAATTTTAACCCCCCCTTGAATTTCAACAAAAGCACCCACTTTGGTCTCATCACCAATGATACAGTTGTAGGCATTCACAAATTGAAAAATCTTCGTATTCGGACCAACTTGCACATTTTTCAAGCAATGATAAGGGGTTTCTTTGTTTAAAATTTCCATAAATACAATATTACAACCTACAGAATTATTTGCAAACAGAATTTTACCAAAGATTTTTTCTTAGTCTAAAATAAGTTCAATAACTTTGAATCCTTTGAAGATGAATACAAACAGCTGGTCTCTAGGAATATTGTGCTACAATGAAGAAGAAAACATTGAAGCCACCATTAAAAAAGCACACGCTGTATTGGAAAAACTTCAACAACCGTTTGAAATATTAATCATTGACGATGGCAGTTCCGACAAATCGAAAGAAGTCATTGCCAATACAATTACAAATATCCCAGAGGCAAAACTCATAGCGCATGAAATGAACAAAGGCATTGGCGAAGCCCTCCATACCTTTTATTCAAGTGCAAAAAATGAAAATGTGGTTTACACACCAGGCGACGGACAATTTGATTATGAGGAATTGTTCTTGGTACCTACATTTCAACAAGGATACTACGTTTCTTTTTACCGCATAGAAAACACCACTTATTCATTGTTCAGAAACATTTTAACCCTAATTAACAAAAAAATAAATGCTGTTTTTTTAGGACTAAAATTGAAGGATGTAAATTGGGTGAAAATTTATAAAAAGCAGGATCTAGAACAATTGAACTTAGAAATTAGAAGTTCTTTGGTTGAATCTGAAATTTCTGCAAAGTTGTTTTTCTTAGGACGTAAGATTATTGAAATTGAATCAAAATATTTACCTAGAATGTTTGGTCAAAGCAAAGGTGCTTCTTGGGCAATCTTGAAAAAGGCCATTTTCGATACGCTTTTGTTGGTGCGTGTAATTGGGAAATTTAGACGTCAACAAAAAAACAACCGTTACAACAGCAATTAAATTGCTTTTTTGCAATTTAACAGCCCATAACATTAACCCTATTGCTCCGAAAATGAGTATATTTGCAAGTTTTTTATGCAATATATACGCAATTTTTGTATCATCGCCCACATTGACCATGGCAAAAGTACCTTGGCCGACCGTTTATTAGAATACACCAAAACGATCGACAAACGTCATATGCAAGCACAGTTGCTTGACGACATGGACATTGAAAGAGAGCGAGGAATTACCATTAAAAGTCATGCCATTCAAATGAATTATGAGCTAGATGGTCAATTATATTGCTTAAATCTAATTGATACACCGGGTCACGTCGATTTTTCATACGAAGTGAGTCGCTCTATTGCTGCTTGTGAAGGCGCTTTGTTAATTGTTGATGCATCTCAAGGAATTGAAGCACAAACAATTTCCAATTTATTTATGGCAATGGAACACGATTTAACTATTATTCCAGTTTTAAATAAAATTGACTTACCTGGTGCTATGCCAGAGGAAGTGAAGGATGAAATTGTTGATTTGATAGGTTGTGAAAGGGATACTATTCTTTCAGCATCAGGAAAAACAGGTGCGGGTGTATTTGACATTCTTAGGGCAATTATTGATCGTGTGCCTGCTCCAAAAGGAGATGTAAACAAACCTCTCAAAGCGTTAATCTTTGATTCTGTTTTTAATCCTTTCAGGGGAATTATTGCCTACTACAGGGTAATGGATGGCGTAATGTTTAAAGGACAGCATGTAAAATTCATGAACACGGGAATGGATTATCTTGCCGACGAAGTAGGTGTATTGAAATTAGAATTACTGCCTAAGCAAGAAATTAAAGCTGGCGATGTTGGATATATCATTTCAGGAATTAAAGATGCAAAAGAAGTAAAAGTGGGTGATACAATCACCGACTTTAAAAATCCTTCACTTGACCATATTAATGGTTTTGAAGACGTAAAACCAATGGTATTTGCGGGTATTTACCCTATTGAAACTGAAGATTTCGAAGACCTTCGCGAAGCAATGGGTAAATTGCAATTAAACGATGCAAGTATAGTATTTGAACCTGAAAGTTCTGCTGCCTTAGGCTTTGGTTTTAGATGTGGTTTCTTAGGAATGTTACATCTTGAAATTATTCAAGAACGCTTAGAGCGTGAATTTGGAATGGTTGTAATTACTACTGTTCCAAACGTAAGTTATATCTGTTATTCAACCAAAGGAGAGGAAATACTGGTAAATAACCCAAGCGACCTTCCTAGTCCAGATAAAATTGATTATGTAGAAGAGCCTTACATTGCTGCAACTGTAATTACCAAAAGCGATTGGGTTGGACCAGTGATGAGTTTGTGCTTGGATAAACGCGGAATGCTTAAAAACCAAGTTTATTTGACTTCAGACCGCGTTGAACTTTCATTTGATATGCCTTTGGCTGAAATTGTATTTGACTTTTACGATAGGTTAAAAACCATTTCTAAAGGGTATGCAAGTTTCGATTATCACCCTATTGGTTACAAAGAAAGTAAATTGGTAAAAATGGATATTTTGCTTAACAGCAAACAAGTAGATGCCTTAAGTGCCATTATCCATAAAGACAATGCATACGATTTAGGTAAAAAGATTTGCAAAAAACTCAAAGATTTGATTCCTAAACAACAATTTGAAATTGCCATTCAAGCTGCTATTGGCGCAAAAGTTATTTCCCGTGAAACAATTTCCGCAATGCGTAAAGACGTGACTGCCAAGTGTTATGGTGGTGATATTAGTCGTAAACGCAAATTGTTAGAAAAACAAAAAGAGGGTAAAAAACGCATGCGCTCTGTAGGAAATGTAGATATTCCGCAGAGTGCCTTCATGGCTGTTTTAAAGCTAAACGATTAATATCTTTGAGGGAAGATGAAATTCCCTCAAATAAAAACAGAAGAAGAATCCATTATTGCACTTTCTTTCCTTAAGGGCATTGGCCCTGTTTTAGGAAAAACATTGTTGCAGCATTATGGTTGTGCAAAAGCAGTTTTTGAGTCTTCAGATAGCGAATTATTGGCCATAGATGGCATAGGAAAGTCGCACTTAATAAACATTCGTGCGTCACCAGATATTCCTAAAATTCAGAAGGAAATAACTTTTTGCAAAGCAAAAAATATTTCTATTCTCCCCTATTTTCATGAAAAATATCCCCTGCGATTAAAGCAATTGGTTGATAGTCCACTTTTTCTTTTTACCACTGGAAAAGCAAATTTAAATCCCCCAAAATCAATTGGAATTGTTGGAACACGCAAACCAACAAAAAATGGAATGCAACTCACACAACAAATTATTAAAGAACTAACAGGAGCTAATGTGCAAATTATTAGCGGATTGGCTTATGGCATAGATGGTGTTGCCCATCAATCAGCGCTAGAATCAAATATACCAACCGTAGGGGTTTTGGCGCATGGGTTGGACACAATTTACCCAAAAACACATACTGAAATTGCCAGGAAAATGATAAAAAGCAACGGTGCCGTAATTTCCGAAATGCCATCGGGCACCGAAATCCATCCCGACCTTTTTCCAAGAAGAAACAGAATAGTAGCTGGCATGTGCGATGCCCTTTTGGTTATTGAAAGCGCATTAACGGGTGGAAGCATGGCAACTGCTCAAATTGCACACAGTTACGACAGGGAAGTTCTGGTAATACCTGGCAATCCAAACGACCCAATGAGTAAAGGCTGCAATGCCATGGTAAAAAGAAATGTGGCGCACCTAGTTGAAGATGCAGCAGACATTATTCAAATCATGAAATGGGATAGAAATGGACCATCCACCCTCATTCAGCAATTGGATATTTTTCCCAGCCTCAATGACGATGAAAAAAGAATCATGCAAATGCTTTCTGAAAAAAAATTCCATATTGATGAACTTTCTAACTACGCGAATTTACCATTACATAGAATTACTTTGGCATTATTGGAGTTAGAATTGAAAGGGTTAATTCAAGTGTTACCTGGCAAATTTTATCAAAGAATACTATAAAAAAACGCCCTTGAACTTTCAAGGGCGTTATATAAATTATGTTAAATTGTTTGTTATTTCTTTTTAGCCCTTTGTTGCGCTTTCATGGCATCTTCCATTCTTTTTTGGAAGCCTGATTTCACAACTGGCTTTTTACGACTCTCAGTGATTTGTGCATGTAATTTTTTGTCGTCAACCATCTTACGAATTACCCACTGTTGACCAAATGTAATCATGTTACTTACAAAATAGTACCAAGTTAATCCTGAAGCATAATCGTTCAATACACCTAAGAAAATGACCGGCATGAAATACCCTATCCATTTCATTTGACCTGTAACACCAGATATTTGGTTATTTAAATGCGTGTAAATCAAGGTTGATGCAGTCATCATTAAGGTAAACAAACTGATGTGATCTCCATAGAAAGGAATGTTAAATCCAAAGTCGAAAATACTGTCATAACTACTTAAGTCATGCGACCATAAGAATGATTGTTGACGCAATTGAATGGCATTCGGAAAAAACTGGAACATTGCAAACAAAATTGGCATTTGCAGAAGCATAGGGATACAACCACTTAAGGGACTAACTCCTGCTTTTTTGTACAAGGACATGTTATCGGCTTGATTCTTTTGCATGTCATCGCCATTTTTTTCTTTAATTGCATCAATTTCAGGTTTCAAAATTCTCATTTTGGCAGTTGAGATATAAGATTTATAAACCAAAGGCAATAACAAGATTTTGATGATTACGGTAAGTAACAAAATAATAATACCCATGTTTCCAATGGTTCCTTCTAAAGCAGAAAACACGGGAACTACGATATATCTATTCACCCATCCAAAAATACCCCATCCCATTGGGATAACGCGCTCAATGCCATGGTTTGGCATTCCAACCGAAGCCGATTGCATGGTATAAAAATGATTTGGTCCAAAATAATAGGCCATATTAACCACTTTGTTTTCCTCACCTTCAAAGTCAACGAACACATCGGCGCTCATTTTCTTGAGCTTGTTTTCACTGTTTACTTTATCCCAAGATAATTTTGCATCTGTAGAAAATCCCGATTTGTTTATCAAAAGTGAAGAGAAATATTGTTGTTTAAAACCAAACCATTCTAGTCTATTTTTAAGAATTTCAGTTGCCGGTTCGGTGATTTTTAAGTTTTCTGGATCTTCCGCAGGCATTTTATAGACCAATGATGTATTTTGATCTTCCCATTTTTTATGGCGCTCTTGTTTATTTAAGGTAGCATTCCATGATAATTTAAAATCCGAATTTCCTCTTCGTATGTAATTATTCATGCCATGAATGGTAAAATTGTAGTTTACAACAAACATGTTTGTATCGGTCAATGAATAATCTTGTTGGACGTAACTAGAATCATTTATTTTTAATTTTAGGGACAATGACTTTGGCGTTTGATTGACAACCTGCCAGAAGTAATTCGCACTGTTAATTGTTTGGCCGTTTTGATCGGTCCATGTCCATGATTGATGATTATCAATTGGATCTAATAAAACCAAAGGCGTAGAATCAGCTCGGTGATATTGAGACAATACAACTTTTGAAACGGCACCACCTTGAGAGTTAATGGTAACAATTAAATTTTTATTGGCAATACTTAATTCTTTTGCAACTCCTGTAGATAAAGCTGCGAAATTTGTTTTGTCTTTTACAACTGAATCTTTGGCGATTGAGTTTGCATTTTTTTGATTAAATTTTGCAGAATCTAGTTTGTTTTGAGTTTGTTCTTTTTCAAGTACAATTCTATTTAAACTGTCTTGGCTTTTTTGAATGAGTGCTTGTTGTTCAGGGCTTGGTGCAGTGTACCAATAATATCCTGTTAAAATTAGGAAAATCAGCGAAAATCCTATTACCGTATTACGATCCATAAATTTGAGAATGCAAAGGTACAACAAGCGAATAAAGTAAAAAAGGTGTTTTTTTTACTTAATTAAAAAAAAATATTGAGTTGGAATTATTATTTACTACCTTTGCACCCTGAAAAACACATAATGGTAAACAAAGGTAAAATATCACAAATCATTGGTCCAGTTGTCGATGTAAGTTTTAACGAATTTGGATCAACTTTACCTAAAATTTACAACTCATTGACTGTAATTAAAGAAAATGGTCAAAAGTTGGTTTTAGAAGTACAACAACACTTAGGTGAAAACATGGTAAGAACAATTGCCATGGATGGAACAGAAGGATTACGTAGAGGCATGGATGCCGTTGATTCAGGTTCTGCTATTACTATGCCAACCGGTGATGGAATTCGTGGGCGTTTATTAAACGTTATTGGCGATGCTATCGACGGTATGGAAGCATTAGACAACAGTAATGGTCGCCCAATTCACGCAGCTGCTCCTACTTTTGAAAATCTAAGCACAAGTTCCGAACCTCTTTACACAGGTATCAAAGTAATTGATTTACTTGAGCCATATGCAAAAGGTGGTAAAATTGGATTGTTTGGTGGTGCCGGTGTTGGTAAAACAGTATTGATCATGGAATTAATCAACAACATTGCAAAAGCATACAGCGGTATGTCTGTATTTGCAGGTGTTGGTGAAAGAAGCCGTGAGGGAAATGACTTGCTTCGTGAAATGATTGAATCTGGCGTAATTCGTTACGGTAAAGAATTCGTTGAAAGCATGGAACAAGGTGGATGGGATTTGTCTAAAGTAAATATGGCTGAACTTGCAGAAAGTCAAGCTACACTTGTTTTCGGACAAATGAATGAGCCTCCAGGAGCACGTGCTCGTGTGGCATTGAGCGGTTTAACAGTTGCTGAATATTTCCGTGATGGAGATGGTACAGGCGCTGGTAAAGATATCCTTTTCTTTATTGATAATATTTTCCGTTTCACTCAGGCAGGTTCTGAAGTTTCTGCGTTATTAGGTCGTATGCCTAGTGCCGTTGGTTACCAACCTACCCTTGCTACTGAAATGGGTGTGATGCAAGAACGTATTACTTCTACTACACGTGGTTCAATTACCTCTGTACAAGCGGTGTATGTACCTGCCGATGATTTAACAGATCCAGCTCCAGCTACAACTTTTGCCCACTTAGATGCTACTACAGTATTGAGTCGTAAAATTGCTGAGTTAGGAATTTATCCTGCTGTAGATCCTTTGGATTCAACCTCTCGTATCCTTTCACCTGAAGTATTAGGTAAAGAACATTATGGTTGTGCTCAAAAAGTAAAAGAATTATTACAACGTTATAAAGAACTTCAAGACATCATCGCTATCTTAGGTATGGATGAGCTAAGTGAAGAAGATAAATTGGTTGTTTCTCGCGCTCGTCGTGTTCAACGTTTCTTATCTCAACCTTTTCACGTTGCTGAACAATTTACAGGTATACCTGGCTGTTTGGTTGACATTAAAGAAACCATTAAAGGATTTAACATGATCATGGATGGTGAAGTTGACGAATATCCTGAAGCGGCTTTCAACTTAGTTGGAACAATTGAAGATGCAATTGCAAAAGGTAAAAAATTATTAGAAGAATCTGCTGCTTAATTATGCAAGTTGAAGTATTATCCCCAGACAAAACATTATATACCGGTGAAGCAGATGTAATCACTTTACCCGGGGCAAATGGTAGTTTCCAAATCATGGCAAATCACGCCGCTATGATTGCCAATTTGAAATCCGGTCAAATGGAAATCAAATCTGGTTCCGATGTTCATTCATTTGAAGTATCTGGTGGCTTGGTTGAAGTACTTAAAAATAAAGTAGTCGTTTTGGTTTAACACAACTAAATCTATATTCAAAGGCCATCCTTAAATAGGATGGCCTTTTTTGTTTTCATTGTTTATGATTTAAATGAGCATCCAATTTTTATTTCCTAAAAGGAATTAAATGCTGAATATATGCGTGGTCTTAATAACGAAGCATTCGCCATAATTTGAGAGTATAATCAAAAACAACATAAAATGTGACATCCCCATAACAAAAATCAACACGCTAATGTTGGCAAAATAAACCCATATTATCTGTTGAAACTATCAAATCAAACGTTAAACAAAATAAGTAAAATATTTTTTGTATAGAGTTATACACATTTCCTTCAACAACTACTTAGTTGCAAAATCCATATATCACTATATGTCAATAGTTTAAAATTAAAAAATGATAGATATTTGAATATTTGTTTAAATTAAGATAAAATTAATTCAACAAAACACTTGAAAATGTCGAAAATATATCTCAATTTTGTTTAACGATTGAATATGAACATTACACAAATCAATTTCGATAAGATGATGGAGAATGAATTAATGCCGTTAAGAAACTACGCATTATCATTAACCCACAATATGGATGAAACCAAAGATTTGGTTCAGGAAACTATATTAAAAGCTTATCGTTACAAAGACAAGTTTCAGGAAGGTACAAACCTCAGGGGATGGTTGTACACAATCTTGAAAAACTCTTTTATCAATAATTACCGCAGAGATCAAAAACGAAACACTTTTTTAGATTTCACAGACAATACCTACTACATAGATTTGCCATCTCAAAAAGTTGAAAATGATGCCGAATTAAAATTTATTCGCAGAGATTTAGATGCAGCGATTGATAGTTTATCAAAAGACTTAAAAATAGCCTTTACCTTAAATGCTGAAGGATTTAAATATCATGAAATTTCTGAAGAATTAAATATCCCTATAGGAACAATTAAGACCAGAATATTTATTGCACGCAGAATTTTAAGAGAAAAATTAAAAGATTACGGTAAAGAGTTTGGTCTACCTGTAAAGATGGCATAATTTGCAGCATGGACAAACAGTTCACGTATTTATTTTTAATGGTTGTTACCATTGCAGGACCAATTGCATTATCATTTGATAAAAAGGTAGCGTTTTATAAAAACTATAGACCATTTCTAATTAGTGCAGGATTAACGTCCCTCATTTATATCATTTGGGATATTCTATTTACAAGAAATAATATTTGGAAATTTAATGATACTTTTATTCTAAAGTACAAATTATTCAATTTACCCATAGAAGAATACCTATTTTTTATTGTAGTGCCCTATGCGTCCTTATTCATTTATGAATGCATAAAAAACTATTTTCCAAATTTAAAAGTTGGAGGGACATTGACTTGGAAAATAATTTTGGTATTTTCATTTCTCATGTTACTTTTCAACATATCAAAATTGTACACCATTATTACTTTTGGATTACTCGGATTGATAATCCTTTTTGCCTTTATTTGGAATACCAAAATATTCCAAACCATCAGTAATCATTTGTTCGCTGCATGGGTGGTTTCTCTTGCACCTATGAGCTATGTGAATGGAGTATTGACAAGTAAACCTATTCTTATTTATAACGATACAGAAAATTGCACACTACGCATAGGAAGCATTCCACTGGAAGATTTTTTTTACCATTTGGTATACATGGTAATTATGATATTCATATATGAATATATAAAATCAAATAAAATTCAAAAAACAATCAAGGAGTAACTCCTATTTAGATATAGCGCTGTCGCCCCAAACTTGTTTATCCTTTTTTGAAGCTTCCTTGGCTTTTTTACGTTGAGAATTAGTAAATGGCACTGGGATATATTTTTCAGGATATTTTTTCAAATCCAAAAGTACCCTATTCAATTCAATAGTGCCTTTTTGGATTTCATAGTATAATGCAGGATCTTTTGCCAATTTACCCAATGATCCTTCGCCCTTCGAAATACTACCGAGCAAATCAGCTAACTCCTTAGAAGAGGTTGTTAAAGAAGAAACAGCAGAACCAAGATCAACCGTATCTAATTGCTTCCCTACCTTATCAAAGCTATATAAAACTCCATCTATTTGATTGCTAAAACTTTGCAATTTAGTAGAAAAAAGAGCAGCATTATTTAAAGTATTTGTAATACCAGGAGTTGCATTTGTAACAAGTAAATCTATTTTATCTAACGTAGTTTTCAATGAAATTACAGCCAATGGTAATTCTTGCATTGCTTTATCAACTGCAGCACTTTTAAAGAAAGCGTTCATAGATGAGAGTAAAGAATCAGCTTTGGAAACCAAAGGTAAAATTTTGTCATTCATGGCAGAAAATTGATCTCTGGCATACGACGCTTTTAATGTATCTCCATCCTCAGCATACTTGTTAGAAACTCCTCGAACTAACTTCATTTTTTGCCCACCCAACAATTCTGACTCTACTTTTAATTTAGAATCTACAGGGATTTTCAAATCTGAAGATATTTCAATTTTGGCTTCAATTGCATGTCCATCATTTACCAATTGTAAAGAAGTCAATTGACCAATTCTAAATCCATTATAAATAACAGAGGTACCTATTGACAAACCTCTTGAACTATCATAATAAACTACAAACTCCCTGCCACGTTGAAGAGGATTATCTTTCCCCAACATAAAATTGTATCCTAGAATCAATATTGTTAAAGAAACCGCAGTGAGCATTCCTACTTTAAATTCTTTCGTTAATCCAGTGAATATTGACATGACTTCAAATTTAATTATTTTTTCGCAAATTCAACATTAAAAAAAAAAGGCTCCACTTTCGTGGAGCCTTTTCCTCTATAAAATTTTAATTACAAATTAGTTGTTTACAACTAGTTTTTTCACAGTTGTTTCACCGTTGTTTGTCAAACGAACGAAGTAAACTCCGCTAGTAACATCAGACAAATTAAGTTCAGCAACTCCGAATCCACCAGCAACAGTTTTGTTAGCAACAATAGCACCAATTGAGTTAGTCACTTCAATTGTCATTGGCTGATTGTTTGTCAAAGTATAGCTAACATTTACTTTACCGCTAGTTGGATTAGGATAAACAGTAATTGCTTTATCTAAAGTCAAGCTAGTAGTACCAGAATACGTGTTAGTACAATTTGGAGGGTAAGCAACGTAAACTGTACGAGAAACGATAGCAGCTTCATTTCCAGAAGGATCGATCAACGAATAGTTAATGAAGTATACACCCGCTTCGAAAATGTTTACGTTATGGCTTAATACTTTTACTAAAGGCATCAAATCTGATGGAGAATAGTAGTTATCTTTAATAATTAAACCAGAGTTAGCCCAGAAAGGAGTTCCAATACAAACACTCACAGCAGGAGCAGTAAGGTTTGGAGCTTCTTGGTCAACAACTTTGATGAAACGTTTTTTCACAGTTGAGTTTCCGCTTTCATCTGTAGCAGTGAAAGTTTCAACATATGTACCTAATGTATATGCATCAACAGAACCAACTTTAGTTACACTAATTTTAGTATTTGGGTAGTAGTTGTCATTAACAGATACACTACGAGTGCTATAAATTGCGTTAACAGGGTGGTAAACAGTGTCACCAGTGTTCAATTCAATTGTAGGAGCAATGTAGTCATCAACACGATAGTTCACAGTAAAGCCATCTTCTGTTGCTTTGTTTCCAGATGGATCAGTAGAACGGTAAACAATAGGATAAGTATTACGAATTTGGTTGTTTACAACACCGAAGTAACCTGGGTTTTTAGAGATAAAGATGTTACCATTGCAAGGATCTTCAGCATAAATATCATCAACAAAAACGTTATTGATTTGTACGTTGATTGTCATACCATCTGTAATTTTAGTACCTAAACGTAAAATACTTGGCTTTTTAGTATCAACAACGCGAACCAAACGAGTTTTAGTAGAGTAGTTAGATTGTGCATCTTTTACAGAGTAAACTACATTATAGTTACCTGTTTTGGTTGCATCTACTGCACCTATAACTTTAATAGCAGAAGTTAAATCACCATCAATTGCATCGTTAGCTACTGCACCTGGCTCGGTGTAGTTACCACATTGTTCAACAGTAATTGTATCATTACCTTGTAAAGTCAATA
>CANKVM010000069.1 GCA_947487175.1 Flavobacteriales bacterium
AATTAAATGAGAATGTTCAATTTGATTTATCGAAATTAGAACGAAATTTTTATACTACATCAAGTTGCGGTGTCTGTGGCAAGGCTTCAATTGACGCAGTCAAGATTGCTTGTCCAATTATTGTTCCTGCAGATAACTGGAAAATAGAAAAGAGTGTACTTTTAACATTCAATGATAGTTTGAGAAATTCTCAAGAAAATTTCAATTTTTCTGGGGGAATTCATGCCTCTGCCATGTTTGATTTGGCTGGTGAACTTCTTGATATCAAAGAAGATATTGGAAGGCATAATGCATTAGATAAATTAATTGGAAGTGCAGTCCAAAAAAATGAAATTCCACTATTTAATAATATCTTATTTTTAAGTGGAAGGGTAAGTTTTGAATTGGTACAAAAGGCTAGCATGGCTGGATTTAGAATGATTTGTGCGGTAGGGGCTCCTTCAAGTTTGGCGGTTGATTTGGCCGAAGAATTAGATATTACATTGGTTGGTTTTTTGAGGGATAATCGATTTAATATCTATGCTGCTCCTGAGAGAATTGTATTATAAAGTTTACACGATACCCTATTTGAGGGTTAAATTATTTGTGTAATTAACTTGATATCCGAAGTTTTCAGTAATTTAGCATGATCATTTATAATTATGTCAGAAAACAAGCATATTCCTAAAGCTGAAAACCCAGAAACACTGTTAAATTTAAGACTAACTTTACCTAGTGAATCTGCCGCCGGGTTAACCGGAGTTGGTGTTGCCGTGAGGCACGTTTTTAGTGAAATGAACATGGTTAGGGGGGTGAAAGCGTTGTTTAGCTTAAACCAAAAAGGTGGTTTTGATTGCCCTAGTTGTGCATGGCCTGATCCAGATGATGATCGTTCACAAATTGGTGAATATTGTGAGAATGGTGCAAAAGCGGTAGCTGAAGAAGCAACAACCAAAAAATTAACAGCAGAATTCTTTGCGAGGAATAGTGTTGCAGATTTGTCTGAACTAAATGATTACGAAATTGGCAAAAAAGGCCGTTTGGCAGAACCAATGTATTTGGCCGAAGGTGCAACGCATTATAAACCCATTTCTTGGGATGCTGCCTTTGAAAAAATAGGAGACCACTTGAATATATTGCAATCGCCACATGAAGCGGTTTTTTATACCTCAGGTAGAACTAGCAATGAAGCTGCCTTTTTATATCAGCTATTTGTTCGTGAATTTGGAACAAACAATTTACCTGATTGCAGCAACATGTGCCACGAATCTAGCGGTGTTGCTTTAAATGAGTCAGTTGGTATTGGTAAAGGTAGCGTAAAATTAGAAGATTTTTATGAGGCTGAAGTGATCATGATTATTGGCCAAAATCCAGGCACAAATCATCCAAGGATGTTGAGTGCTTTGCAAAAAGCCAAGGAACATGGAGCAACAATAATTTCTGTTAATCCATTGCCCGAAACAGGCTTGGTGGCATTTACAGATCCTCAATCAATTAAAGGTGCATTGGGTATAAAATCTAAGTTGACAGATATTTTTTTACAAGTAAAAATCAACGGCGATTTGGCCTTAATGCAGGCATTGGAATATCTAATGCTAAAAGAAGAGGAAAAAAATCCAGGTACTGTTTTAGATCCTGATTTTATTAAAAATGATACTTCTGGGTTTGAGAATTGGAGAGATAATATCTTGGCACAAGATTTTTCTTGGCTGGTTGAAAACTCAGGAATTTCCCTCGAACAAATTCAAGAAACTTTTGAGGCAATTAAGCATAAAAAGAAAATCATTGTATGTTGGGCAATGGGATTAACCCAACACAAAAATGCTGTAGTAACCATTCAGGAAGTTGTGAACCTATTAATTTCCAAAGGAAGCATAGGTAAAAAAGGCGCTGGTACTTGTCCTGTTCGAGGTCATTCAAATGTTCAAGGCGATAGAACGATGGGTATTTATGAAAAACCTTCACCGGTTTTCTTAGAGAATATCGAAAAATCATTTGGTTTTAGACCGCCTCAAGAGCATGGTTTTGACGTGGTTGATTGTATCAAAGCCATGCACCAAAACAAGGCCAAAGTTTTTATTGCAATGGGAGGTAATTTCCTTTCTGCAACACCAGATACAATTTACACTGGCGAGGCTTTACAAAAATGTGATTTAACTGTTCAAATTTCTACCAAACTTAATAGAAGTCACTTAATTACAGGAAAAGAAGCAATTATTCTTCCTTGCTTTGGAAGATCAGATGAAGATAGAGTTAATGGCGAACTTCAATATGTAACCTGCGAGAATTCTATGGGCGTTATTCAAATGTCTAAAGGAATGTTAAAACCGGTTTCAAAAAATCTACTTAGCGAACCTTTGATTGTTTGCAAAATGGCAAAAGCTGTTTTTAAAGACAAAACAGTGGTAAATTGGGACAAATACATGGAGCATTACGACAATATTCGTTGGGATATTGAAAGAACAATTCCTGGATTTGATCATTATAACGATCGTTCAAGGTTACCTGGAGGTTTCTATTTGCCGAATTCTGCCCGAGAAGGAGTATTTAATACGAAAACCGGAAAAGCCAATTTTACTGTCGCAAAAGTCACCCCAATTGAGATTGAGAAAGATGAATTAATCATGATGACAATTAGAAGTCATGATCAATTCAATACCACCATCTATGGTTTGGATGATCGTTATAGAGGTATACACAACGAAAGAAGGGTAATCTTTATGAATCACAACGACATTGAAAAGTTAGGTTATAAAGCTGGCGATAAAGTTGATTTGTATAACCACCACAATGGTGTTGAACGTGTTGCTCGAAATTTCATCATTATCGAATTTAGTATTCCTGAGGGTTGTTCTGCTACCTATTTCCCAGAAACAAATGTACTTGTTCCTATTGATAGCGTTGCAGATAGAAGCAATACCCCAACCTCGAAAATGATAATTCTAAAAATGAAACCGCATAAGGTTGCGTAATTGTTAAATTTATTAAAGTAAAATTGCGCTGCTTTGACGGAAAGAAATTCTAAAATAGATCACAATAATATTCCTTCTGAAAAGGATTTGGATTCAGCCCTTAAAAAACCTTCGCGTTGGCTTATCGTTTGGGCTGGGTTGAGTATTTTTTTACCCTTGTTGACAATATATATTTATAGTTGCAGCGACAATACTATTAAAATTGGTGAGGTTGAAATTAAGCAAGTTTTAGGCAATCAAGATGTTGATCAATTGATTTCTGAAATAGACAAATCCGTTAAAAGTGATACAATCCCTGTCTCGAAAGTTGCTTTAGATTCTAATGGAAATGTTGTCAAAGCCAACTATGTCATTCCTCAATTAAGCGACACCACCAAACATCGTATTTTGTTAATCGGAGATTCTGAGATTGGGGGACTTAGGTACTCAATTAACGATTATTGCAGGGAAAACGGACATAAAATTGTATTGGCAGTGGAGTGGTATTCTGCAACCACATTTAATTTTGGTCGATCAGATACCATTGATAAAATCATTGCCCGATATAAACCTACTTATGTTTTTATGGTTTTAGGCTTAAATGAATTGTATGCCAAAGATTTAAAGGCAAGAAAAATAGCTGCAAATAAATTGGCCGAAAAACTCAAAGGAATTCCCTATACATGGATAGGACCTGCAAACTGGCAAGAAGATTTTGGAATTAATAAAGTCTATGAATCATCTGCGGAACCTGGTGCTTATTTCATGTCGAAAAATTTGACCTTGCCTCGTTCAAAAGATGGCCGACATCCAGATAACAAAGGGTATAGGATTTGGATGGACAGCATTGCCGCTTGGGTTCAAACCACGGCAAAATATAAACTTAAAATGAATGTGCCTGCCAAACGAGCCAGGCCATATCTTTCACCGGTAATTACAATTAATGCAGCGGAATATCGTGGATACTAATTGGATAAATCAAATTTTTGCTCCGCTTAAGGATCCAAAACTATTGGAAAAAATGTTTGGCTATTCAACCAAAGAACCTTGGTTTTTTACTGAATTTACATTTCTTGCAGTATTTGGAATTTTCTTATTGATTTATGCTGCGTTGGTACAAAAGAATATCTGGCGTAAAATCTATATCATATCATTTTCTTTGTTTTTTTATTACAAATCGAGCGGTCCATTTTTGGGTTTATTCGTTTTAATGATTGTCTCTGATTACTTGTTTGCGTTGGCAATTGAAAAACAAAATGGCATTAAGAAAAAGATTCTCTTGTGGTTGTCGTTGTCTTACAGTTTAAGTTTTTTAATGTATTTTAAATACGCTAACTTCTTTATTCATAATATCAACTCTATCTTTCATACTCAATTTACAGATCACAATTTATTTCTTCCCATTGGTATTTCATTTTATACGTTTCAATCTATAAGCTACCTTATGGATGTATATAGAAATGAAATTCAGGCAACCAAAAATGTAAGTGATTATGCATTTTACATGACGTTTTTCCCTCATTTGGTGGCTGGACCTATTGTGCGTGCGAAAGACTTTTTACCACAAATTTTTACCCCACAAATAATCAATGCTGCACTATACAAGGAAAGTCTATTTAGGATTTTAATTGGGTTGCTAAAAAAACTATTTATTGCCGATTACATTGGAAAATTTGTAGATATAGTGCATCAATCTCCTGCAAATTTTTCAGGTGCCGAAAATTTATTGGCAATGTATGGATATAGCTTTCAGATTTATTTTGACTTTTCGGGCTACTCTGATATTGCCATTGGTATTGCTTTAATGCTAGGATATCGATTAAAAGAAAATTTTGACAACCCATATTCGGCGTCAAATATTACCGTTTTTTGGCGTAAATGGCATATTTCATTGAGCAGTTGGCTACGAGATTACATTTATATTCCTTTGGGGGGAAATAGAAAAGGGGTATTCAATACCTATCTATTTTTAATGATTACCATGTTGGTTGGTGGTTTTTGGCACGGGGCCGATTGGAGATTTGTTTTCTGGGGATTGGCCCATGGCTTTGCGTTGGCCTTTCATAAAGCATACAGTTACTATTTTCCGAACAATAAGAATTCACTTTTCTCTAGATTTTGGGGGACAATATTGACCTTCCATTTTGTTGCGTTCTGTTGGATATTTTTTAGAGCTTCTTCCTTTCAATCTGCATTTACAAGCATTACACAGATTTTCAGCAATTTCAATCTGAAAGACTTTGGAGGGTTTTGGATTTCGCGTTCAGAAACTGGGTTCATGTTACTTTTTGCATCGTTGGTTGCATTTTTCCATCCCAAATGGAAAGATAAATGTTACCAAAAAATTCAAACTTTGCCTTCGTTTACTTGGATTATTTGTGTATTGGTTACTTTACAGATTATTGTTCAATTCAAAGACGATTTGGTTCAACCTTTTATTTATTTTCAATTTTGATGAAGTTGAATATGAAGAGATTGTTTTTTTCAATGGCTTTGCTATTGATAACAATCCCAATTGCGGCACAACTTTCAGATAATAATTCCATTATTAATTTGCAGCGCAATGAAATTCAAGAATCAATCAAATTAAAAAAGGCATTTAAGAAGTTGCATAATGTTTATCAGAATAACCAATTTCAGAACCTAAAAAATATCAAAAGCCCAGGAGATACATTATTCTCAATCATGCATATTGGCGATAGTCATGTTCAGGGAGATTATTTCTCTGGAGAAATAAGAATTCAATTGCAATCCATTTTTGGAAATGCAGGAAGAGGCATTTTGTTTCCTTATGCATTGGCAAAAAGCTTTGGCCCCAAAGGGGTATCAGTGAAACAAACTGGAATTTGGACAGGATTAAAAACCATGTCGGGTTCGCTTACGGAACCAATTGGGGTATCTGGATATTGTGCAACTACCCACAGTCCATATTCTCAAATTCAAGTTTCACTCACTGAGAAGTTTAGAGAAGAAAACGCATTGGGGGTATTTTCTACTCCGGAATTTCAAAAAATAAAAGTTTGGCATTCTACCGATAACCAATCGTTTAAGCCACAACTAGATTCCGAATGGCGTTTGATAGACTCTTTTACGCACCAAGATGGTTGGGGTTTTAGTACTTACGAATCTTCCTCTTTATTGCAAGGATTTAATCTTGCTCTTTCTATAACTGACGGAATTCAAAATCATTTTGTTTTTTATGGGTTTGAAATTTTGCCTGTCCATCAAAAAGGAGTTGTTTATCACCACCTTGGGGTAGTAGGCTCTCAGTTTACCCATTTAATTAATAAAGCACCCCATACGATTGCTCAAATTGGACAGATAAAACCAGATATTTTGATTTTTTCATTTGGCACAAATGAGGCATACAATGGAAAACTAGATACAGCTGTTTATACACCAGCCATCATGAATTTCATTGATGAAATTATAAAGGTTAGTCCCAATACAGCAATCATTTTTACAACAGCTCCAGATACCCGAAGCAACAATAGAATTCCACCACTTCAAGTAAAAGTGAATAACCAATTGCGTAGAATAGCAATGGATAAAAATCTTACCCTGTATGATCTCAATGAAGCCATGGGGGGATGGGGTTCTATGTATACATGGTATCAAAACAAACTGACCCTTTCAGACAAATTGCATTTCAACAAGGTAGGATATGCGCTACAAGGTCAACTTTTTTCACTTTCATTGCTCCATGCATACAACAGGGTAAACAACTATGATCAGGTAGATTTAGATTCATTAACCTTCAAAGTTTCCCAAGGAATGGATATGTTATCCATGAATCGAATAAATGTCCCTCAAGAAGAAAATATCGCATCTGATACCGCAATAAAATTGGATTCAGTTGCTCCATATGTTGTTGTTCCGCGTGCACCGAGACATCGAGAAGGAGATATTGTTCATGTTGTAAAACACGGTGAAACGCTTTATCGAATTGCGTTACATTACCATGTTTCTGTTGCAGCAATTGCAAAAAAGAATAAAATCAACATACGGAAAAAATTGAAATATGGAATCAAATTAAAAATTCCTGAAACAATGCATTAATTTTCTATCCCGAATAGCAAGTTTAGTCTTAACTTGTCTTCTAAAATATTACCTCAATCTCATTTATAGCAATGAAAAAATATATTCTTATTCTCTTCTTTAGTTTTTTAAAACTGAATGCCCAACGAAATGTAATTTTAATTATTGCTGATGATCTTGGAAGTGATTATTGTGGCTTTTATGAAAATCATGTTGACACTGTTTCAATGCCCAATGTAAGGAAGTTGCTCAATAGAGGTGTCCGATTTCGATACGCTTGGTCAAACCCTTTATGTTCTCCAACAAGAGCAGGTATTTTAACAGGTCGTTATAGCTTTAGAACGGGCATGGGAGATGTTGTTGCAGCGGGTTCAACAGAAATTGATACTGCAGAAATTACAATTCCCCGATTACTAAAAAAGTATTCATCAAATAAAATTGCTACCGCAGCTGTTGGAAAATGGCATTTGACAGCCCCAAAACCGGCAAAATTCAATTACCCTAATATATTGGGATATGATTATTATGCTGGTAATTTTCTTGGACAATTGGCCAATTATTACAGTTGGACAAAAATTGTAAATGGTGTTTCAGGTACTTCAAATGTGTATGGAACAATTGATGAAACAACAGATGCAATTAATTGGATAAAGACGCAAAAAACCAAGCAGTTTTTTCTGTGGTTGGCATACAATGCCCCTCATACTCCTTATCATTTACCACCTGCTGGATTGTATTCAGACAAAACCTTATCTGGAACAGCAGCTGACATTACAGCCAATCCTAAGGCTTATTTCAAGGCAATGTCAGAAGCTTTAGATAATCAGGTAGGTAGACTTTTCGATTCGTTGCAATCAATGAAATTGTGGGATAATACGGATATCATATTTATTGGCGACAATGGCGATGATCCTTTGGTAAACCAAGGTACCAATAGTGCCAAAGGAAGCATTTACCAAGATGGAATCTCAGTACCTATGATTATTGCTGGTCCTTCGGTTGTAAATCCAAACCGAGTTTCAACCGAACTTGTAAATACAGCAGATATTTTTGCTACAGTTTTGGATTTATTTGGTGATACGGCATGGGCGAAAAATATCCCTCAAAATAAACCTGTTGATTCACGTAGTATGATGCCCATTTTGAAAAACCAAAATGTGAAAGTGCGCGATTGGATTTTCACAGAAATTTTCAAAGCAACTCCAGCGTCCGGAGACGGCAAAACGATGCGCAATGCCACCCATAAGTTGCTCGATTTTGACAATGGCACCCAAAAGCTCTTCAAAATTTCAACCGATCCCAATGAAAAAACCAACTTATTAACCGGTATCTTGAACTTTGAAGATGGAACCAACTACGCTTATTTGTGTAACGAAATGACCAAATTAGTTAGTGTTTCAAGGTTCTGCGATGACAATGTAAGTTCGCCCAATTTTCAGCATGCTGCAAATAATATTGCCTATCCCAATCCGTTTACCAACAGAATCTATTTGAAAGAATCTGCTCTAAATATGGAAGTTGTTTTGCAGAATAATTTGGGTCAAATTGTTTTTGAGGGACAGGATATTGAAAAACAGAATTTCGAAAATTTACCGAGTGGTTTTTACTTTTTGCGGTTGAAAAATGCTTCAAATGAAACAATAAAATTAATAAAGCGGTAATTTTTATTTACGTGACTAATATCACGTTTTATTCCATTTTTATATTACAATTTTGCATGAACATAAAACAAATCTGCCATGCAAGTAGAACAAATTTACACCGGATGCCTCGCTCATGGAGCTTATTATATCACATCAAATGGCGAAGCCGCTATTATTGATCCATTAAGAGAAATTCAACCTTATTTGAATCGCGCCGAAAAAGATGGCGTTAAAATTAAATTCATTTTTGAAACGCATTTCCATGCTGATTTTGTGAGTGGTCATTTAGATTTGGCCAAAGCAACGGGCGCCAATATTGTATATGGACCAACCGCGAAACCAAACTTTGATGCCATAACCGCTGCAGATAATCAAATATTTGAAGTAGGTAATGTCAAAATTAAAGTCTTACACACACCAGGACATACTATGGAAAGTTCATGCTTTTTGCTCACTGATGAAACAGGAAAAGAAACTGCCATTTTTACGGGCGATACTTTATTTATTGGAGATGTAGGCCGTCCTGATCTTGCCCAAAAGGTAATTCCAGATTTAACTCAGGATATTTTGGCTGCCCACCTGTATGAGTCCCTCAAAAATAAAATTATGCCGTTAAACAACGATTTAATTGTTTATCCAGGCCATGGAGCGGGTAGTGCTTGTGGCAAAAACATGAGTAAAGAAACTACCGATACTTTGGGACACCAAAAGGAAACAAATTACGCTTTGCAGCCAAATTTAACAAAAGATCAGTTTATTAAGGAGGTTTTAGATGGCTTAATGCCTCCGCCAAGTTATTTTCCTAAAAATGTGCTCATGAATATTTTGGGTTATGATTCAATATCAACCATTCTTAAAAATGGATTAACTCAGTTTTCTCCGGCAACTTTTGAAGTTGCTGCCGAGGAATCTAATGCGGTCATTATTGATACCCGAAATGCCCAAGATTTTGCAAAAGGATATATACCAGGAAGCATCAACATTGGTATTGATGGTAGTTTTGCAACTTGGGTAGGAACACTTATTTTAGATATTGAACAACCGATTTTATTTATTTCTGATGAAGGACGAGAAGAAGAAGTAGTTACGAGATTGGCTAGGGTTGGTTATGATAAAACATTGGGTTACTTAAAAGGTGGAATTCAATCATGGGAAGAGGCTCGAAAATCTTTAGAAACAATTGAATCAATCAATGTATATGAATTGAGTGATTTGTTGTATTTAAATGCCAATTTGCCCGTTTTAGATATCAGAAAAGCGAGCGAATTTAATTCTCAGCATATTGAAAATGCAATCAATGCTCCTTTGGATTATATAAACGACAGTATGATGTTGATTAATAAATCAAAAACCTATTATGTTCATTGTGCTGCTGGTTATAGATCAATGATATTTATTTCAATTTTGAAGACAAGAGGATTTGATAATTTAATTGATGTGCGCGGTGGTTTTGCTTCTATTTTGGAAAGCAATAAGTTCAACGTCACGGAATATGTTTGTCCTTCAACCCTGTTATAAATTTTCAATTTGATTACTTAAAAAGAGTATTTCAGGTGCTCTTTTTGTTAAATCTGTGAATCAATATTCTATCTTTGATTTTTTTGAAGATTGTGTATTGAAAAAGTTTATTATAAATAATTGGAATAAAATAATTTACAAGGTTTCACAGCCCAACGATAATTTTATTACCCATATTTTGGTGGCGCTGATTTTGATTCCCCTCCTTGTTTTAACTGGAGGATCTGCGTTATATACCCCAGATTCTGGAGCTTATTTGTTAAATGCAAGGGAATTGAATGTTCCCGGTGACCGCAGTATTTTTTACAGCGTGTTTATCCATTATGCTTCGAAGTTTTTAGAGTTATTTCATCAGCCACATATCATTGAAATTCTGTTAATTCAGTCGTTAGTTGCCTATTTGATTATTTATGCATTTTTAGAAAATTTTTTTCAAAATAAAAATGGTTGGTTTGTCTTTTTGTCGTTCTCTCTAATCTGTTTATTTACTCCTCTTCCTTGGTTATTTATTCAATTGATGCCCGATTTATATACATCCATTGCCTTTTTTGCAGCCTTGCTTTTCTTAAGATCGAAAGAAATTTCAAGTACAATATTTTTGGGATTGTTGCTCGTTTTTTGCTTGGTCATGCACACTTCAAATGTGCTCTTATTTTTCTTATTTTCTGGAGGGACATTCGTTCTTCGTAAAAAAATTGCCGTTTTCGAATTCATTGAGAAACGCTTTTTGCAATTATTTGTCACTTCAATTGTTGCAATTTTATGCATTGTAGGGACAAATGTGTATACATATAAAAAATATACTTTGGGTAGCGCTAGCCATGTGTTTTTGATGGGGAAATTATCTGAAAATGGGGTACTAAAGAAATATTTAGACAAATATTGTGGCAAGGAACCGAATGCACTTTGTGCTTATAAAGAAAAGCTTCCAGATCATGGTTGGGATTTTGTTTGGGAATCTGACGGTGCATTTGCACACTCAGGAGGATGGAATCATTCCGATACTTTGTACAAGAAAATTATTGCCAAAACGATTACAGATCCAGAATTATTATCTGCCAATATCGTTGCGGCGATAAAGGCAACGGCAAATCAGTTTGTTTTAACAGGAGCTGGAGATGGAATGGGTAAGGTAGATACCATGGGGACATTGGCAGTAGAAATGAAGCAATATTATCCCCATGATTACCGCCGGTTGGTAACAGTTAGCAAGCAGCAGAAGGAAGAAATTGATTTTTCAACTTACAATAAATGGTATGAGATTTTGCAATGGCTAATCATTTTTTCTGCATTGATCATTGTAGTGAAAATGAAAAACAAAATACATACAACCTTGTATGTATTGTCGTTTTATTATGCACTTTGCAATGCCTTTGTAACGGGAGCTTTGGTGAACGTATTGGCAAGGTTAAATACCAAGGGCATCATTGTATTTGTAGCAATTGGTATTTTGATCATAATAGATACGGTTCAAATAGCACTTGAAAAAAGGGTGAAAAAGAATGAACATACCCTATAAAAAAAGTGTATTTTTGCAGCCCATTCATTGGTCCCGTAGTTCAATGGATAGAATAGATGTTTCCTAAACATTTGATATGAGTTCGATTCTCGTCGGGACTACAAAAAAACCACCTTTTAGGTGGTTTTTTTATGAAATAATTTAAGTGCCAGGTTCTCTATGTTTGAATAAATTATTTTAATGAATAATTCCATTCTTTTCATTTTGTTCTTCTTGTCTGTTTTTTCTCAAAGCAGATAGAACTGCATTTTGCATGATAATCAATTCAATTCCAAGGCCTAAGATTGTCAAAACCATTTTCTATTCTATATTTGTTTCATGTATAAGAAATTAATATTTATTTTAGCCTTTTTTGTATTCAATAACGGGTATTCTCAAGAGAGTTTTATAAAAAATGATACCATTTATTTAAAAGGTAAAAATGTTGGATTTATAGAGAAATTTAAATCAGATAAATTGAATGGAGAGAATACAAATTACTGTACTCTTTTAATTACTCAACCCATTAATGATATTGAAACTTCATTGATAGAAAAGCTGATAGGCAACGGAGATGTTTCTTATGTTTTTGAATATAAATTTGATTTTTCTAATGCTGAAAAAAGTAAACTTGCAGGATATTATTTAAT
>CANKVM010000070.1 GCA_947487175.1 Flavobacteriales bacterium
TTAGATCAAGCTCTTGAAAGTTTGAAGGATCTATTTCTGAATCTGGTCTTATTTCGAATGCGAGATATGGTTCATTGTATAGCAGATATTGACTTTGGCTTTCCGAAAAGGGGGTAATATTTCTAAAGTTGTAACCATTTAGTGTAACAATTGTAATTGCTAGAAATTGCAATTCTGAAGTATTCAGGTTTTGCAAATTTTCTGCAATCATTTGGATGCCTTGGATGTTTTTATACTTAGCCAATAATTTCTTTTCATTTACGTCTATGTTGTTGAATGTAATGTATAACCATTGTGGGTTGAGTTTGCCTTTTACATTATTTAGATTCGGGAATTCCACTTTCAGTTGGGCAGTTGCGCTTTTTGCCGGTTCAATGATTACAGAATCTTTGGTGCTTTTTGGAATTTCAACAGTTGTTGATACGGTGTTATCAGGGATTTTTGTAGAATCCAATTTTCTTGAATTTTCTTGTACCATTAAAGTTGAGTCTATTTTATCTTGAGGGACAATTGGTTTGGATTGGGTTTTAGGTGAAATACTTGGATAATCTTTAATCTGCATTTGATTTCCATAATATTGATCTTGTTCCAATACTTTTTTTCGATATTCCAAACCATTTGATACTGAATATTTGATTTTTGCTCTATAATCATCAGAAATTGTAGAAATCAGATTAATGGGTCCACCTATTGTAATGTATAAAAAATCTGCAATGCCTGCCCCCCAAAAGGGACCAAAAACAACTCCGTTAATTCCATTAGCAATACCACTAATAAAACCAAAGCCTGCGCCTGCAATAGTTGCAAGCGATAATTGTTTACCAAAACTAATTCCGCGTTGTATGAATTTTATGTATTTATATGGAATATAGGTTAATGAATTTTTCGAATAGACAAATATCCCAGTTTCTGATACGCAAATTAGTTTGCAGTTTAATCGTTGTAAAATATTCCCATATTGGTAACAAACATAAATACTACGTTTATTTCGAAGATCACCATGGGATAATGTGAAATAAAATTCGGTTAGTTCATTTTTTGATGAGAGTTGTGATAAAACTTCTTGGGTAAGGACACTTGAGGAATCATAATTATTGGTTGAAAAATCGATGCTATCATTGATAAAATTATCATGATTGAGTTCGATAATTTTCGCATTGGAATCTCTAATAAAAAACAAGGTTAGGATGAATATGCATAAAGGCTTTAAGTGTTTCATTTTTAGGTGGTTTTGATTACACAATAATACATAATCAATAGGTTATGACTTTGCTTTTTTATTGATAAATATAATTTTTTTTTTAAGGAAAAGCCTTAAAGATTATATACGCATTTGCGGAAATCAATTATTTGTTGGAATGTGAATCGATTTAATTTGTTGCCACATAATTTTAATAATATGAACTTTATTTCTGTAATAATTTTATTTATTGAAGCACTTTTTTTAGCCGATTTAATGTCGGGTGTTGTGCATTGGTTAGAGGATACCTATGGAAATCCCAATTGGAAATTTTTAGGGTTGGGTAAATATGTAGTGGTTCCGAATTTGGTTCACCATTATAGGCAGCGAGATTTAATTAAGGGAAACTGGTTTGACAGAATATGGACGTCAGCGGTATTTCTTTTGATAGTGCTGCTCATTTTGTGGGCATTTGGATTGGTGAATCAATTGGTTTGTTTGACATTTGCAATTGCCGTTTGGGGCAATGAAATTCATTGTTGGAGTCATCGATCTCCCAAAGAGAATGGCAAATTCATTACATTTTTGCAGCGCCATTATTTTCTTCAATCTCCGAAACAGCATGCAAAACATCATATATCGCCTTACGCGTGCGACTTTTGTGCAATGACTCCATACCTAAATCCAGTCTTGGAGTTTGTTAAGTTTTGGAGAATTTTGGAATTTATCTTGAACTTGGTTTTTATTAAACCCAATAGAGGAAAAGAATGCAGAATGGTTGACGGAAAATACTATTAATTTTCGCTCGGTTCAAAGCCAATAAACGATTTGATATCGACCTTATTGGAATACATTGAACTATTTGATAATACCATTTTGTAATATTCTAAACCATTTGCGATGGTATAATTCACAGGAAATTTGATGTTTTTGTTATTCAATCGAATGGTATAAATGGGAGCGAGTAAAATTTGTGCAAATGTAATTGAACTCACGCCGCCCATGATATAGCCATCTGCAATGGCATCAAAACTCTGTTCATTGTTTCGATAGGCAAAGAAAGTACCTAATATAGCACCGGCTTTCCAAAGCACATTTCCGTAAGACCTACCTCGTCTTATCCAGTCAATGCACTCATAAGAAAGATAAATAATTCCCAAACTTTTATCGGAGTATACATAGATGCCAAATTTACTTACGCAAAGTAATGTCCCTCGATAATCATCTTCATTTTTAACATGTACCACAACATGTTTGTGTCCTTTGAGGTATTCTTTTTCAATATCCCCCGAAACATTAAAAATGCCTAATTCGCCTTTCGCCACATTTTCATTCGCTGCCATTCTCATAGCATGTAAAAATTCAATATTGATGGCAATCGGGATAAATTTAGGCGGAGTAAATACAAATTTAACGGAAGCTATGTTGGTGTTTGCCTGAGATGTGCTGAAAAATAAAAATAGTATTCCCAAAAGGAACTTAATTTTTGAATTTGAAATTGGATTCATGGTTGAAATATTTACAATGATAATTTAATTTTAGGATTAAATTTTTTTTGATAGAAAATAGAACGGTCAATATTTTGTTAACAGATAGAATTATCTAATTTAAAAGTTTTAATTTGCGTCCTTTTATGAAACAAAGAAATTATGTTTTAATTGCGGCAGTTTTTATTTCACAAACTGTAACCGCCCAGTGGTTTAAAAAAGCAAAACCAGCTCAAGTTGCTCCAGTTGCTGAAAGTTCAAATAAAAACAAACTAGAATCAATTGAATCTAAAACAAAAAATTGCATCAAATTAAAAGGTATTTTCAACTTTTATAGAGATACAAATACCGGTCAATTGTTCATGGCCGTAAATAAAACGCAATTAAATCAGGAATTTATTCACTTTACATATACCGAAAATGGGGTCGTTGATGCTGGCCATAACAGAGGTTCATACAGAGGTAGTAGAATTTTTAAAATAAAAAAGTCTTACAACAACTTAGAATTCGAACAACAAAACACCAATTTCTATTTTGATTCCACCAATCCAATTTCGAAAAGTGCCAATGCGAATATTTCAAACTCCCCTTTGGCGTTTGAGAAAATCATTGCGGAAGATAAGAAAACCGGAGATTTACTTATTGATGCCGATGAACTGTTTTTAACTGAAAAATTGCACCAAGTTAAAAGTTCAGGTCGTCCTGGTTCTGAGGGATTCAAACTTGGCGGTTTGGCAAAGGGTAAAACCCAGTATGTATCAGTAAAAGATTATCCTGAAAATGCAGACATTTTGGTTCGTTATGTATACGACAATCCTGCGCCAATGGATGGCGGTTCTGAGGAAGTAACAGATGCCCGTTCCGTGAGTATAGAATTGCAACACAGTTTTATTGCAGTTCCTAAAAACAACTTTAAGCCCCGCAAAGACGATGCCCGAATAGGATATTTTTCCGAACAAGTGAATGACATGACTGGCATTGGGGTTACCAATTACAGAGACATGATTCACCGTTGGAATCTAGAAAAGAAAGATCCTAGTTTGGCGAAATCTGAACCAATGAAACCAATTACTTGGTGGATTGAAAAGACGACTCCTAAAGCTATCAAATCTGTAATTAAACACGCCGCTTTAGAGTGGAATAAGGCATTTGAGCCCTTGGGCTTTATCAATGCAGTTCAGGTTTTTGAACAATCAGACACTGCAACTTGGGATGCGGGAGACGTTCGTTACAATGTGTTGCGTTGGACATCTTCGCCTCAGCCTCCTTTTGGGGGATATGGACCGAGTTTTGTGAATCCGAGAACTGGTGAAATTTTGGGCGCTGACATTATGCTTGAATATGTGTTTTTGACCAACCGTGTGAAATTGGAGAATTTATTCCAACCAGAAGGAAATGCATCAGCAAACGACCATAGCGGCTGCGATGCAGGGTTGTATTTACACCACCAGCAATTGCTTGCTAAAAACTTATTGCAAATTTCGAATAACGATGAGTCTGAAATTTCGAGATTGTTGCAAGAATCTATCCATTATTTGATTTTGCATGAAATGGGACATACCATGGGGTTGATGCATAATATGAAAGCGTCTCAACTTCATACCCCTGAAGAATTACAGAATAGAGAATTGACCATGAAAACTGGGTTGATTGGCTCTGTTATGGATTACCCAGCGATTAACCTTCCCTCAAAAGACGAAAAACGCAAAGTGCAATATTGCCAAATTGAACCAGGACCTTACGATTATTGGGTAATTGAATATGGTTACAGTTTAGGGGTTAACAATGAATCTGACGAAGAAACGCGTTTGAATGCAATTGCTGAAAGAAGCATTGATAAGACTTTGGCATTTGGAAATGATGCTGATGATATGCGCGCTCCTGGCAAAGCAATTGACCCAAGAGTGATGATTAACGATTTAAGTAGTGATGGAATTAAATTCAGTGTAGATAGAATTGAATTGGCACAGAGTTTAATGCCGAATTTGTTAAACCGTTTTGGAAATGACCAAGAAAGCTACCAGTCATTGGTTACTTCATTTAATTCATTAAGTGGTACTTACGCAAGTAATGTTGAAATTATTTCGAGATATATTGGCGGTGTTTATGTTCAAAGAAGCGCTGCAGGACAAGTAAATGCACCAATTCCAATGGCTGCGGTTCCATTCAAAGATCAAAAGAGAGCAATGGAAGCGTTAACCAAATATGCATTTGCTCCTGATGCCATGAAGTTCCCTGAGGAATTGGCTAGCAGGTTGCAACAACAAAGAAGGGGTTTTGGATTTTTTGCCACTGGCGAAGATCCAAAATTGCATAATAGGGTTTCGAGAATGCAGGTTACTGTGCTGTCGCATTTGTTAAGTAGCTCTGTTTTGCTTCGTTTAACAGATAGTAAGTATTTGGGAAACATGTATTCGGTAAATGAGATGTTGTCAGATCTTACCAAATCAATTTTTGCTGAAGATCTTTCTAAAATTGTAAATACCCACCGCCGGGTATTGCAAACAATATACACTGAAAGATTGATTTCAATGATGGAACAATTTAAAATGGGGTATGATCCTATAACTAGAGCAACATTACATCAACAATTAATGTCTATACAAAAGATGATGAAATTAAACCCAGGAACCGATTCAGAGACAATTGCGCACAGAGCTTATTTATTGAATTTGATTGAAAAGTCTCAGAAGAATTAATTTCTGAGCCTTAACGAATTAGTTTTTTGACATGAAAAAAGTATTCCTTTATTTATTCTCTTTGAGTTCTTATTTACTATTGTATTCGCAAGATAGCCTCTCTGTTGACTATTCGAAAATCCAAGAGACTGAAGTGAGTATACAGTCAAATAGAGTTCCATTGTTGTTGAAGGAAACGGGATATAATACAACGATAATTTCTCAAAGCGACATAAAGAAAATTCCAGGCCAAACAATCAATGATGTTTTGGCATACGCAATTGGAATTGATTTGAGGCAAAGAGGGATTGGGGGTGTTCAAGCAGATATTGGAATTCAAGGCAGTGGATTCGATCAGGTATTGATTTTGGTGAATGGGGTAAGGGTTACAGATGCTCAAACCGGTCATAATTCTTTAAATTTACCTATTCCACTTGAGGCAATTGATCGCATTGAAGTAATGAAAGGGGCAAATGCCAGGCGCTATGGTTTAAATGCAATGGCAGGGGTAATCAACATTATCACCAAAACGCTTCAAAAGAATCAATGTATGGTAAATGTATTTAGTGGTTCTAACTTCGAGAAAAACAGGAGTAATGAATTCTATACAAATCAAGGTGCAAGAATTTTTGCTTCAATTTCAAATAAAAGCAATACCATTTCAAGTTGGTTTTCTTCTGGTGTTGATCAAAGTAATGGGTATCGGCATAATTCAAATTATTTGACATACCGCAATATTGGAGAGATAAATTTTTCTCTGTTTAAAGGAAAAGCAAAACTCAATCTTTTGGGTGGTGCTGTAAATAATAAATTTGGTGCCAATGGATTTTATGCGGCCCCGGGGGATTCAAATTCAACAGAAACGTTGAATACATCACTGGGAAATATAAAATTAACAGGTTTATCATCCAAATTAGGAATAAATTATTATGTGGGTTTGGGTTCTAGAATGAATTATGATCATTATGTCTACCGTAATGAAAATCCATCTTACTCACAGAACTTTCATCATGCTCAAACATATATGCCAGAATTAGGGATTTCAGGAAAAAAATGGAATACGAATTTTGCTGTGGGACTAGAAGGTAGGTATGAATCAATTCAAAGCTCCAATTTGGGAAGTAGAAATAGGTCATTTTTAGGTGCATTTATTGATGTGAAAAGGTATTTTGGCAAGGATTTTGTGGTTTCAGGTGGATTGTATTATTTGCAAAACAGTATTTTAGGTAGGAAAATATATCCAGGCATTGAAATGAATTATAAATTGAACAACCGCATTCAGTTTTTTGGAAATGTAGGGACTGGTCAGCGACTGCCAACTTTTACAGATTTATATTATATAGGACAAACAAATGTGAGCAATCCAAATTTATTGCCTGAAAATGCGGTAAGTTCCGAACTCGGTTTCAAATATGGATTTAATGGCACTTTTTTTTCTTTGAGTGCATTTAACCGTAATACAGATAATTTAATTGACTGGGTAAGACCAAATGTCGGTAGTAAATGGTCACCTATTAATTATAACAAGAATACATTTTTTGGATGGGAAGCAAAAATTGATTTTCCCATATACAAGCCTCTTGAGATTAACTTCCATGGAAGCTATTGTTATATGAATGCTGAGAACTTAGGTTATTTACTATATATTTCTAAAAATGCGTTGAATTATTTGCGAAATCAAGCCGTAATTGGATTAGACTTTAAAATCCTTAAAGGCTTAAATGCGAATATCCAATGCAGGATTTTTGATAGGAATGTTGGTCAAACAACCTACAAGATTTTTAGTGGAAAGTTGACGTATGCGGTGAGCCAAAAATTGAATACATATTTGAATTTTCAAAATATCAATAATATACAATTTGCCGAAATTTCTACTGTTCCATTACCAAGTAGGTGGACAATGTTTGGCGTTGCATATAAATTATAAATAAAATGATACGAAACCGACATAATTATTTTGCACTTGGCGCATTTATGCTAGGTACCGCAGTGATTTTGGGTGCTTTTGGTGCCCATGGACTTGAAAAGAAAATTTCTGCGCACTATTTGGGGACATGGAAAACTGCCTCTGAATATTTGGTATACAATGCATTGGGATTAATGGCATTTGCATCATATAAATCTTCGCAGAAACATATTGTTGATGGCGTTGTAAAGCATAGAGATAATTTGGATTTGAGAATATCAATCTTTGCGGTCATTTTGGGCGTATTTATTTTTTCAATAAGTTTGTATTTAGTTGCATTAAACCAATTAATAGGTGAAAATTTCAAATCCATGGGAATGGTAGCCCCCTTGGGCGGTATTTTAATGTCGTTTGGTTGGGCAGGTGTTGGGTATCATTTTTATAAGTATAAACATCCTAAAAAATGACACAAACCGTTATTTACATGCGCCACGGAGAATATGATCGCATGGCGGCAACCAAGAAACCAGGTTCTTTAACACCTTATGGAGAAGAAACTTCTAAAACAGTAGGTGAATTTTTATTTGACAAAAGTTATATACCTGATTTGTGCGTTTTTAGCAATGCTACCCGCGCCAAAGAAACCAAAGAAATAGTATTGAACAGCCTCTGTAAAAAGGGCAATTTAAATCTGAATGACATTCAACAATTGGAAGTTCCTGAATTAAACGAATGCTGGGATTTCGATCCAATTGTTTCTGTTCTGCTAGAGAATCAGTCTGCGAAATGTATTTTAATAGTGGGTCATAATCCAATTATGGGCGCTCTTGGAAATATGTTAAGCAACAGTACCGTTCGTTTTAACCCTGGTAGCTTTATGGTAGTTCAATACAATAAACCCATAGATAGATTTTCTGTTGCAGATCATCAAGCAATTAATATGCTTGAGTTCGAGTTGGCCTAGACTTTTTAGAATCCAAACACCAAACTTGCTTTAATTGCGAAATTTGCTCTGGGATTTGGCTTGTCAATTGTAGGACTTAATCGGTGTGTCATTCTCCAAATGGCATCAATTCTAAGTACTTTAAATATATTTTCTATTCCAAAGGCAGTTTCCCAATATGGAACATTATCAAAGGAATGTATAGGTTCGAATTTTGTACCACCTGGTAAATTTTGAGGGATAAGACTTCTGTTATCTGTGCTCAAAGTTCCGTAAATGGCTTTTGATGAAATAATTTCCCTCAAATTAAACTTTTTGATGAATGGTATTTTATTTAAAAACAATCCGTTAAAATGATGTTCTATCGAAATTTGTATATTTTGATCTGTTACAAATTCAAATAAATCCATTTGATTGAATGCCCGTTTGTTGTAAAATGGAGCGCGATTTCCCAAAGGAATATTCAACAACGGAAATGGAATTTTACCGAAAACTTTTGAGGCATCAATAGAAAACAAGGTACGTCCAATTCCTGACCATATTTTTTTGGTACTCACCCCCAAGCCAACGCGTTGGTAATCATATTGGCTGCCAAAGACACCACTCAATCCTTTTAAATATGTTAAAGTATAAACTGGGCCCGGAACATGAACCGTTCTTCTTTTTGTTGAGCTTAACAAATGAAAAGCCTTAGGCTCATATTCTAATTTTATTGTAACCGTGGCATTTGTTAAACTATTTTCAATATCAGTTGTGCCTTCTTTATACCAGCCAAGGTTGAATTCGTTATTTCTCGGGTAGTCAAATTGCCTGTGAGATAATGAAATACGTGTTCTTAACCCTTTGGCTAAATCTGTATTGAATTCAATTTTGTTGCTGGTGCAATAGGTCAGACTTCTGCTGCCTATCATGTTTAATGCATTGATCAATACATCTTCAGAAGCCACAGCATCGTTGTCTGAAAATCCAATTAATTCAACATCTTTAGAGTGGAAAAATGTGATTTTGGTGCCTGTAATTCTATTTAAACTCCAGTCTAATTTAGCACCATATTTGAATTTTTTGTCGGCGTAGCCATATCCTAAAAAGGTTTCAAAAACGAAGGTTTTTGAAAAATCACGTGTAGTTCTAAATCCAACCCTATTTCTGAATCCTTCCAATTTATTGAAACTTGCCAAAAGAAAATACGGACCAAAATCAAAATCTTTGTGTTGGTAATAACCGTCTGCCAAGAATGTAACAATGTCAATCCATTTGGTAATGGAGGGTAATTTTTTAACAGAATCGATTCTGGCATAAATGCGTTTTTCAGTGGCAGTTTGTTGAAAATGACTGTGATTATCCCAAAAAGTATCTGATTGCGTTAATTCACCGTCGCCAATTTGAATCCTCTCTCTAAAATAATCATCGTTGTGAATGATGTTTGTTTTGAAATTTCTACAGCTGATTATATTGGAAGCGAGCATCCCACTTGCATTGGTATTGATTTCAGCTACATCTAATAATGTTCTAGAATTGTTACAGATGTATCCATCACCAACAGGTGCTGGAATGTATTCTTGAGAAATCCTTAATTTGTCAATAAAATTCAGATTGGAGTTGCCATCAATTTCTAAGGACAACCTAACAACAGCCCCTGTAGTATCTTCCACCCAAATCAAACCAGAAAATGCCAAATCCTTGTCGTTTTTTGGCGTAACCTTTATCATGAATAATCTTCTTGGTCCAAATTTGTCTACCCCAACAAGTTTGAAATTATAAATGAGCTTAGAAAGTGAATTGATTGGAGAAACGATTCCTTTTGCAAGTACGATTAGTGTAGGATTATAAACGTTATATTTTATGAGTGATGATCCAACGAGCTGAGAAATTAAAGTGCCATCTGAAACACCAACACCCTTAACGCGTGATGCTAAAATGGTTTCTTTATTTCGCTGAGGTTCTTTTTGATGGGCATAGTTTGATAAAACTTCGCTGAAGAATATCGGCAAAATGGCTTTTGTAGAATCGCCTGTGAGAAAAGTCATGGTATCAAAAAGTGGCCCAATTTCTTTGCCTATTTTGCTTCCTTTTAATCCTTTTCCAATATTATTTAACGACAGTATAGATTTGCTAAAAACTTCACAATCATAATTTCCTGAATTTTCAGGATTGTTTTTTTCTGCATTTTTTTGCGCAAGTTCAATCCATTTTAACGCAGGATTTATTCCCAATACAATTTCTACTTTCGCAGTTTTTACCACTTCTCTGTCTAAGAATACGGTTATGTTTTTTAGGTCTTTTTGTTTTGACAGGACAATAGATTTTTTCTCGTAAGCGCCATAGGCAATATTGAGTGTGTCGGAAATAATTTCAGAGACATTGACGCTAAATTTTCCCTCAAAATTTGTATAAAATCCTTTTGTTGTATTTCCCCAAAATACAGCCGCAAATGGTATAGGTTCATTGGTTTCATTTTCGAAAATCGATCCCCCAACTTGAATTTGGGCAATTGAAAATTGAAATGAAATAAATGCAACTATACTTAGGTAAATACGCTTCAAATCCATATGAAAGATTTCAAAAATAATGCATTATCATATTTTTTGGTATTTTGGAATGTTAAATTTTGTGTTTGCGTAGTTTTTTGGACATAAAAGTGTTGTATTTTTTAAATATTACCCGCTTTTTTGCGAAAGTGAAAAGAAAGTACCAATTTCACGGAATGAAATTGCAACATCAAAAGATTATCCTAAGTTTTTTAGCCATCAATTTATTTTGTTTCTCTATCAATGCCCAGCAACATGCTGCATCAAGTAGATCAGGATACGAGTTGAGCCGATTAAAGGATCCGGCTACAGGCAAAATTCCAATGGATATTCGATTGAAGGAATTGGCTTTTGCTCAAACTTTGCCAAAGTCAATTGATGCCGATGGAATTGCACTTAGAGGAACTCCCTGGTACCACAGAGGGCCTTTTAATATAGGTGGAAGAACAAGGGCATTTGGAATTGATGTTGCAAATGAAAATAGATTAATAGCTGGTTCAGTTTCTGGAGGGATGTGGTTGAGTCAAGACAACGGCAATACTTGGATGCCAACGCAACGAACAAATGAGCTAAGAACTGCAACTTGTGTTGCCCAAGATACGCGCAAGAATCATAGAAATGTTTGGATTATGGGTTCCGGAGAAGCTTATGGACAATCTGCTGGTGCTTCTGGTGCTTATTATTTAGGTGATGGATTATTTATTTCTACCGATAGCGCAAAATCATGGTCGCAAATCACTTCTACTTCGGGAGGTGTGCCAACTGCTTTTTCAACAAATTGGCAACTGATTTGGAATGTAGCTTTGGATCCGTCAGCGCCTGATACAACAACCGTAATTTATGCCGCAACCTATAACAATTTAATGAAGTCATCGGACGCTGGTAAAACTTGGAAATCTATAAAATCGGGTGGTTCATATTTTACCGACGTTTTTGTTACCCAAAATGGAACCGTTTATTTCACCATGAGTTCGGAAGGAACAAATAAAGGAATTTGGCGTTCAACTAACGGAGTTGATTTTGTAAATATTACTCCACAGTTTATGCAAACCCAAAAATACCAAAGAATTGTAATTGGAGTTGATCCTCAAAATGAAAATCGGGTTTACTTCTTGGCAAACACTTCAGGTTGGGGAAAAAAAACCTCCAATTACAAAGGCGATATTGAATGGAATGCACTGTTGAAATGTGAGGTTTCAAAAAAGATAGGTGGAGGCGATACAGCAAAATGGACAGATTTGTCTTTGAATTTACCGAGTGGTGGTCCTTTTGAACGTTGGAATGTTCAAGGATCTTACGACATGTTTGTAAGGGTTCACCCTGCTGATTCAAATGTTGTTTTTATTGGAGGGACAAATGTGTTTCGATCAAAATCGGCGTTTG
>CANKVM010000071.1 GCA_947487175.1 Flavobacteriales bacterium
CGTCATTAGAAACAATCAACAAAGGCTACGATGAGCTCTGGGATATGCTTATTTCAAAGGGGCAAGACGTAAGTAAAAACGTAGCAGAAAATATCTTAAAGTCATTAAAATAGTTTATTTCTATTTAACAAAACCTTTTCACTATTTTTGCCACAGATTTGGGGGATTAGCTCAGCTGGCTAGAGTGCTTGCATGGCATGCAAGAGGTCATCGGTTCGACTCCGATATTCTCCACCAAATTCTATTTCCTACAACCCCAAATGCTTCATATAAAGCGTTGCGCATGCTTCGGCATCGCTTAAGGCATCGTGGTGATTTAAGTGGATACCGTGTTCATCGCACAGTTTTTTCAATCCTTTTTTAAAGATTACATAGGTGCACTGTTTTACATACTTAGGATGAGGCAATTGATAATAATCCAAAACCTTCGCTAAGCAACTAAAGTCAAATTTACCGTTGTGGGCCACAACCGTTTGTCCCTCAAAAAAATGTGAAATATCATCCCAAACTTCATCAAAAGTGGGTGCATTTCTGGTATTCATTGCGGTAATACCATGCACTTTGGTGTTCCAATAATGGTACTCGTTATTGGGAGGTTGCACCAAAATTGAAACCCTTTCGGTTACAACGCCAAACATCACTTTTACAATCCCAATTTGGCAAACGCTATAACCGTTGCTATTGGCTGTTTCAAAATCTAGGGCCGTAAAAATGTGGCTCATTTAATCCTTTTTTTCTTTGAGTTCTTTTCTCTTCCTTGGAGAAATTAAACTGTCTGCTGGATACTGACGTTTCATACTGTCTAAAACACCATGCGCCCAAAGATCAAATTCATGCTTTTGCAATTCGGTTAAAATCGCATCGGTATGAATATACGTATAACTCTCTAAAGGCATTTCGCCTTCTTTAATTTCGTCTAAACACTCTTCAATTTTATGGAACTGTTTCCAAGGTCTATAATTTTGAAACTCATAAATATTGAAATGCTCTTTACCCTCCTCAATATGATCGGCCAACCAAAATTTAACAGGTTGAATCTTAGAATACCAAGGGTATTCCGTATTGTTCGAATGGCAGTCGTAACACGACGTTCTCAAGATGTTTTTAACTGTATTTGAAGTTGGATACAATGTAAACAACTCAGGATCTTTTTGATCAGATATATTTTTTTCTGAGGGAATAAGTTGGATCAAAGCGAAAACCGCAATGATTCCTAAGAGGACTTTCTTTAACATAATCTGTTTACCCAAATATCGGTATTTTCTTTGATAATTTGGAATACATTTTCAAATCCTTCATCGCCACCAAACCAAGGGTCAGGAACATCTGCTCCAGGGTTTTTTTCGTCAAAAGTTCTAAATAATTTCACTTTTGCCCTTTGTTCATCGTTCATACAGATTTTCAAAACCTTTTGATTGATGCTGTCGTCCATGGTTAGAATTAAATCAAAGTCAGTAATATCTGCCAATTTAATTCTGCGGCTAACATGCGGAATATTAATACCATGAATCATGGCATTTCTTCTGGTTCTTACGTCTGCACGCTCACCATCATGTACTCCGTTGGTGCCACAAGAATCAAGCTTAAATTGATTTACTAAATTTCTAGCTTCAATTTCCGATTGAAACAAAGCCTCAGCCAAAGGGCTTCGGCATATATTACCCAAACAAACAAAGAGGATGCGTTGCACTTTCTGACTCACACAGCAAAGTTACTGCAAGAAATTGATATTATTTCTTTAGCTCTTTAGTAAACCAAACTGCCCCAAGAACCTTCAATGGTCAATTTTTTACCAGAATGTCCCTCAACAAAACCAATAATTTGCGCATTTACTCCAAATGATTTAGAAATGGAAATCATGGTTTCGGCAGATTTGGCATCGGTATAAATCTCTAATCTATGTCCCATATTAAATACCTGGAACATCTCTCTCCATTCGGTACCGCTTTGGGTTTTAATCAAATCAAACAATGGAGGAATTGGCATCAAGTTGTTTTTCGTAATGTGCACATTGTCGGCAAAATGCAACACTTTTGTTTGCGCACCACCCGAACAATGAATCATACCTTTCACTACTTCCCTACCACATTCGTCGAATATCTTTTTCACAATTGGGGCATAGGTTCTGGTTGGCGACAAAACCAATTTACCCGCATTCAAAGGAGAACCTTCAACCGCATCGGTTAGTTTCATGTTGCCACAATAAACCACATCTTCTGGTAAATCTGTGTTATACGATTCAGGATATTTTTCACGGTATTCGTTAGAAAACACATCATGTCGGGCGCTGGTTAAACCATTGCTTCCCATTCCACCGTTATATTCGGTTTCGTAAGTAGCTTGTCCGTAACTTGAAAAAGCCACAATTACTTGTCCGCCAGCAATATTTGAATTATCAATGATATCTGAACGCTTTCCATGAGCAACAAGCGTAGAATCAACAATGATTGTTCTTACCAAATCTCCCACATCGGCAGTTTCACCTCCAGTTGCATGGATTTCAATGCCGTGCTCACGCATGCTTTGGCAAAACATTTCTGATCCCTCAATCAAAGAAGAAATAACCTCACCAGGAATTAGGTTCTTGTTTCTGCCAATGGTACTCGACAATAAAAATGGACCAGTTAATCCAGCACACAGCAAATCGTCGGTATTCATTACAATGGCATCTTGAGAAATGCCTTTCCAAACCGACATATCGCCGGTTTCTTTCCAATAAATATAGGCCAAACTGCTTTTGGTACCTGCTCCATCGGCATGCACAATGGTACAAGCATTTGGATCATTGCTCAAGTAATCGGGAATAACCTTGCAAAACGCTTTTGGAAACAATCCTTTATCTATGTTTTTAATGGCGTTGTGCACATCTTCTTTTTGCGAAGAAACTCCCCTACGAGAATATTTATCAGACATGGAGCAAAGATACGAATTCAAAATTAAAGTCGCCGAAAAAGTCCCTCACACCGCTACTTTCTGTTCCTTCTGAATCGTTTTTTCCCTATTTTTGAAGCAATGAAAATAATTTCTTACAACGTAAACGGTATTCGCAGTGCAACATCCAAAGGACTTTATGAATATTTACTGAATGAAGGTGCCGATATTGTTTGCTTTCAAGAACTAAAGGCGCTTCCAGAGCAAATTGATCAAGCTCCGCTTGAAGAAATGGGCTACCATTGCCATTGGTTTTCGGCGCAAAAAAAAGGATATAGCGGTGTGGGAATTATTTCAAAACACAAACCTACCAACGTAGTTTACGGTTGTGAAAATGATCTTTTTGATTTTGAGGGACGGGTAATTCGATTAGATTTTGAATGGGGAAGTGTTATTTCGGCCTATTTCCCCAGTGGAACCAGCGGAGATGACCGCCAGAATATCAAATTCGACTTCTTAAATTACTTTTACGATTATGCCAATAATCTCAGAAAACAAATACCCAATTTGGTGGTTTGTGGCGATTATAATATTTGTCACCATGCCATTGACATTCACGATCCAGTAAGCAATAAAAACAGCACTGGTTTCTTACCTGAGGAAAGAGAATGGATGACCAAATGGTTCGATGCTGGCTTTACAGATTCGTTTAGAACATTGAATCCAGAACCCCACAATTATACTTGGTGGAGCTTTAGGGCAAATGCAAGAGCCAATAACAAAGGTTGGAGAATTGATTATGTGAGTGTTTCAAACACATTGGCACCCACTATTATCTCTTCGGGAATTGATCCAAATGCAAAGCATTCAGACCATTGTCCTACGTGGGCCAACTTGGCAGTCGATTAATTAAAAAGTGTATAACGGATAATCTGTTATCAAATAACTTCTTTTGTTTTCAAGGTGGTTGATTTCAATATCCACCACATGGAATCCCATCAATATTTCCATACCAACTTGGGGCCATTCGATGAGCCAAGTACTGTTGGGTGCATACAAATTGTCTTCAATTCCTGCGTCGTACAATTCATCTAAGTCTTTTATTCTGTACCAATCGGAGTGAAAAATAGTTCCAACGTGATTGTCTATTGGATAAGGATTTACAAGGCCGTAAGTTGGACTACTTACCTCACCGGAATAACCCAACTGAGCGCAAATTTTCTTGATCAGCGTTGTTTTACCCGCACCCAAGTCCCCCCGAAAACAAATTACTTGAGGAAAAGGTTCAATGGTAAATAACAATTGTACTACCCTATCAATTTCTGATTCGTTGGCAACTAAAGTGTATGTTTTTTCAATGGACATTATGGATATTTAATAATGAAATATTGCGTTTTATGATAAATTAATTAAGGTTTTGCCGTAAGTGTAACCAGTGGACAACACATTTCTTCAAGGCTAATTCCGCCGTGTTGAAAGGTGTTTTTATAATAATTCACGTAGTAATTGTAGTTGTTTGGATATGCAAAGAAATCGTTCTCTTTGGCAAAAACGAACACGCTGCTCAAATGCTGTAGTGGCAAGTAAATGTCGTGTGGTTTTTTAGCTTCAAAAACTTCTTTCGGATTATACGTAATGTTCTTGCCTTGCTTGTAGCGCAAGTTTTTATTCACGTTTTTATCTCCAACAATTTTAATTGGGTCTTTTACCCGAATGCTACCATGGTCGGTGGTGATTACCAAGCGACAAGGTTTTTCACTAATTCTCTTAAGGGCTTCCCAAAGTGGTGAATGTTTAAACCAAGTTGCCATTACATTTCTATAAGCAGCTTCATTTTCGGCCAATTCACGCACAATATGCACATCGGTTCTAGCATGAGAGAAGTTATCTACGAAATTATAAACGACCACATTCAACTTGTTTTGCCACATATTTGGAACTGCATCTGGAAGATGCTTTGCGTTTTCTAAATTGGTAATTTTTGTATACCCAAACTTAATATTTCGGCGTAAACGCTTTAATTGTTCTTCCAAGAATTCCTTTTCATACATGTTTTTTCCGCCTTCGTCTTCATCGTTGCTCCATTTATCGGGGAAAGTTTTCTCAATATCTAGAGGCATCATTCCACTAAAAATTGCATTTCTGCAGTATTGGGTAGTGGTAGGCAAAATACTCATGTAAATATCTTCATTGTCTATTCTGAAATTCTCACCCAATGTTTCCGAAATTGCCCTCCATTGGTCGAAACGCAAGTTATCTAATACCACCATAAAAACAGGCAAATCTCCATCGAGCAAAGGATTCACAACTTTTCTAAAAAGGTTATGACTCATGATAATTTCATCGTTTGATTTGTTCACCAAGCGGTTATAATTGTCATTTACGAAGCGCGAAAAGTTTCTATTTGCATCAGATTTTTGCGTTTCAAAAACCTCTTTCATGCCTTCTTCATTGGTTTGGTCGAGGCCAATTTCCCAATACACCAATTTTTTATAAACTTCTTTCCATTCTTCGAAACTCAATTTATCGGAAACGGTCATGCCAATTTGCATGAATTCGCGCTGATACCCTTGGGTGGTCATTTGGCTTACCAATCGTTTCTCATCAAGATTCTTTTTGATACTCAACAGTATCTGATTTGGGTGCACAGGTTTGATTAGGTAATCGGCAATTTTACTTCCAATTGCCTCTTCCATAATATGCTCCTCCTCGTTTTTGGTAATCATGATAACCGGAATATTGGGTCTGTCTTGTTTGATTTGTGCAAGTGCATCGAGACCAGAAATCCCCGGCATATTTTCGTCAAGAAATACCAAATCATATTCAGATTTCTTCACGGCATCAATGGCATCTCTACCGCTGTTTACACTGGTAACTTTATATCCTTTTCCCTCAAGAAATAAAATATGAGGTTTAAGTAAGTCAATTTCGTCGTCGGCCCAAAGAATGTGTGGTATCATAAATATATAACGGATAATTTACTTCAAAATTCGCGCTATTTTTTCTTTTTGGGGGGATTTTTTATTTTTTTAGACAAAATACACCTTATTTCATTTAAGATTACCCATTTTTGCATCATGAGTTCGCACCATATAGTGAGAGATGACCAAGAACCTGCATTAATTATTGCAAATGGGGAAGCTTGTTCAGATGATTTACTGGATCAACTTATGGAATGGTCGCCTTTTGTGTTGGTGCTTGATGGTGCCATTCACAGGGTTTTGGAAAAGCAAATTAAGTTTGATGCGTGGCTTGGCGATTTTGACTCAAGCAACGATATTGACATTGCCCAATTACCACATTTACAGCATATTCAAAAAGTTCATACCCCAGATCAAAACAAAACTGATTTGCAAAAAGGCATTGAATTTTTGATCAAAAAAGGGTTCCCCGCTGCAAATATCATTTGGGGAACGGGCAAAAGACAAGATCACCATTTTAATAATTTATTTACACTTTCTCAATATCATTCACAAATAACATTGGGCGTAATTGACAACCATTCCAGGGTTTATGTATTGCCAAACGCATTTAAGAAATGGTATCCGAAAGGAACCAAGATATCTATATTCCCTGTTGGAACAGCTACAGGAATTCATACAGAAAATTTGACATATAACATGTCTAACCACGATTTACAATTGCCATTTAGCACAAGTAGTTCTAATGAAGTAGAGGCCGATGGATTTGTTTCCATCACTTATGAAACTGGGCATTTATTAATGATGGAATGCTGGGATTAAGGCATAAAAAAAGGGCGCCATGCGCCCTTTTTTTATGCCTTAAATATATTATTATTCAAATATGATAGCTGTGTGATATTGGCCTTCCGCAGACTCAATATTCAAGTAGTAAATTCCAGCAGCAACTTGTACATTTAATTTCGACTGTTTTAACTCAGCAAAATTCCAAGTCTGAATCAATTGGCCTTGGGCATTTACCAAAGTAACCTTCGCATTGTGAATCATTGATAATGAGTTTACGGTAAACTGTCCTTTCGATGGATTCGGAGCAATATTTAAAGTTGACTTGTCAAGCATTTTAATGCCGTTAATAGCAAAAATAACACACATGGAAGTGTCTTTACAGCTATTCTCTGTTACTTCAACCGCATATTTGCCATCTTTTGCAGGGGTATAATCCTTTTTGGTTTCATTTGCAATTGTAGCATACGTATTATCACAATCTAACCATTGGAACAAAGCACTACTATTTGCTGTAGTTGCCGACAATGTGTTCATTGAACGCGTTGTAGCCGTATTTACATTGTTGATGGTTACATCAATGGTTAAAATTAGACTATCACATCCTCCTTTTGTTCTCAAAGTATCATTTACAAATGAGGTATTTGTTACAGTATGACGGCCAGAAGGAGTTGTATATGAGCGACAATTTGTTACTTTTAAATTCTGAGAAGTTGGACTATTGATAATAAGATTCATTGTAATGAAACTATCACAACCGGCAGTATTTCTATTGAGTAAGGTATCTTTATAAGTTCCTGATTTTGTCCATGTATATTTCTTTGAAGGACTTTTCACTGCTGCGCAAGTAGTTAAATTAACAACCCCATATGAAGATGAAGAATTTACAGTATACTCAATTACACTATCACAGCCTATAGCATTTACTAGGGTGTCATTATAAATACCAGGTTTTTTAAATACTTTATTAATATTTGAAGGACAAACTAGAAATTTACAAATCTTTAAAGTGCGCTTTACAAATGAAGGTTTTTTAATAACTACAGTATAGCGAACAAAACTGTCACAACCCTTATATCCTTTTAAGGAGTCTATATAAAGTCCACTTTTATAGACTTCTGTTTTTAACTTGTTTTTTAACGTAACCGAATTACAACCAACGAGTGAAAAATAAGTTGTATCCTTTTTCAGGATTGTTACAAAGAATGAAATTACACTGTCACAACCCACGGCATTTCTTGTTTTCTCTACATATTTAGCGGATTTTTTTACTACCGTTTTATTCATTGGTAAGATGAAAGAATCACATTGAACAATGGTAATATTTGTAGCCGAAGGTTTTAAAATGGTTAATGTGATTGTCATTACAGAATCACAACCTCGGTACGACATAATTGTATCTTGATACACACCAGATTTACTAATTGTTTTCTTTTTTGATGGCAGTAAATAGCTCACACACCTACCCAAAGAAAATTTGGCATAGGCAATGGTATCACAAAAAGATCTTCCTAAAACAAAATTCGAAGTAGAATCTGTCATTCTGAAATTTTTTGCAGCGCCGGTATTTGCATAACTCGAATTATCGTCTATACTAGAAACAGATGTATTTACTTTGTAAGGAACACCGTCTTCATAACTATATTGCAACATTAAACCAGATTGGTTGGTCGGAAATTTCCTGTACATCCCTTCTTTAATTTGTGCCTCTGAACGTGCATAATCCCAAATGCGGGTTTCTTCCAAAGTTCCGTTAAAACCTGTTGCAGGATCTGCAATCCAAACATCGCTGGTACCACCATATGATATTGCAAAAGAGCTAGTAGCAGAATTAGAATCTTTACAAACTCCATTGATGTAAATTTTCATTTTTGTACCATCAAAAGTACCTGCAATGTGATGCCAAGCATTAGTTGTTAACTTGGTTGAACTGTTTAAAGAAACAACTGTAGAGCTATTCATTAATTGAAAATGCACAACTTGACCATTTCCAGTTCCAAATCTGTAACCATCTCCTTGCTCCCAAATAATAGGCGCACAATCACTGCAAGGTGAAGTAGAAAAATCGGTAATGTACACCCAAGTTTCACAGGTGATTTTTGAGGGACTCAATGCACTGCTTCCTGTAATTGGAATAAAATCGTCAACCCCGTCAAAATTCAATGCCCTGTTTTGAGCAAAAACAGCATTCAAGCTGAAAATTAAAATAAATAGTGGTAGTATTTTTTTCATCATAAAATAATATATTCTCAAATATTAAAAAAAAATATGATAATTCAAAACAAAATCTAATATAATCAAGTGATATAAATTAAATTACATTGGCATTATTTAATAACTAAGATTAATTCCATTTCAACTTTATTTAGATTTGAACATCATATTTCAATTGAGTTGTGTAACGTTAACTTTTATTTAATCCTTGTATACCCCAATAAATACATTGGGAGGCTGTGATCTATTGTATTAATAGAGTAACTCTTTTATGGATCCCGCTTTTATGGATTTGCTTTATAATTTGCCTAAACATAGAAAATCATCATTTTTCATAAAAAAAAGGGGATAAATATCCCCTTTTTTTTGAATTCTAATTCAACAATTAATTTTGCTTTGTAGAAGCTGGTTTAGTTACGGCTCCCGCCAAATAAACTCCCATTCCGTATGTTACTACACCTACAGTTTCACCGTTTTCACTTTTGAGATTTTTTTTACTGGTACTGCAGCGGCTGGCTTTGGTGTATTCACTTTGCCAACTGGGTTGTTTGCAACTGGTACTTTTACTTCGGCAGTTTTCAAGTTCTTTGTAGGATCGGTTTGATTTGATCCTTCTGAGTTGTTTTTCACAGGATTTGAAGTTTGAGCAAACATTGAAGATGCTGCAAACATTAGGACAGATAATAAAGCTAATTTTTTCATGATTTTATATATTTTAAGCGAAGATAAGCTATCTTTTTAATATTCATTAATTTAATTTATCGAATATGTCAAACTACCTGCCATTTTATATTTTTTATTTTTAAAATAAATTATCGTCGGGGAATGCGAAAAACACCTACAATAAATTTCACATCTTTTTTAATTGCCACAAATACAATCAACTCTTTATTTTAGATTGTTTTTTTTGTCATGAATTTGCAATTTTTTAATCCAAAACACAACAAAATTGACAAAAAAGTCGTCTATTTGGAGACTATATTAGCCTAATAATGCAAACCCAATTAAAAAATAAGTATTACCACTTCTTCAATCTATTGTATTTTATACTTTTAGTGACATTTTCTCTACAATTAAATGTTTCAAAAGCACAGGTTTGTAGTGATGGAATTACTTCAAAATATGTAACGCTTCCTTTTTTCAATCTTAGAGAGGAGCCCCCATTTTAAAAAGGGGCTATCTCTCCTCTATTAGACTCTATAAAGAGTCTATTAATATCTACCGTTTTTTTAACCCTTGCAATTCAATGTAATTTAATAACTTACAAAAAGGTTACTACACTCAGGTACGTAATTACTACACTCAGGTACGTAAAAAAGCAGCAATTTTCAGTTTTTTCGATTTGAATTTCTTTTTATTGCCATGGCACACAAATGCCAAAAAAATGTAACCTTGAAAACCTCAAAACAAAAAAGGCGCCTCTCGGCGCCTTTTTTGAAAATTTCTAATATAATTTTTAAGAAGCGTAAGCTTCAATTGGAACGCAAGCACAAATTAAATTTCTGTCGCCGAAGGTGCTGTTTACACGCGCAACAGTTGGCCAGAATTTATTTGCTTTTACATATGGTAATGGGAACGCAGCTTTTTCACGGCTGTAGTTATAAGTCCAATTGTCGCCAATTATTTCAGAAGCAGTGTGAGGCGCATTTTTCAATACATTCACTTCCGCATCTTGGGTGCCATTTTCGATTTCTCTAATTTCTTCGCGAATGCTCAACATGGCATCACAAAAACGATCTAGCTCTTCTTTGCTTTCACTTTCAGTAGGTTCAACCATTAAGGTACCTGCAACTGGGAAACTCAAAGTTGGAGCGTGAAAATTATAATCCATCAAACGCTTTGCAATATCCTCAGCTTCAACATGTGCTGAAGTTTTAAATTTACGGGTATCCAAAATCATTTCATGCGCTGCAAATCCAGATTCACTAGTGTATAAAATTGGATATTCGTGTTCCAATCTTGCTTTGATATAATTTGCGTTCAAAATAGCATACTTGGTAGCTGCTGTTAATCCCTCGCCACCCATCATTTTGATGTAAGCATAAGAAATCAACAAAATACTTGCACTTCCCCAAGGAGCTGCACTCACCGCACGCATTGCTTTTTCATCTGCCATTTTTATAACAGCGTGTCCTGGCAAGAAAGGAGCCAAATGTGCCGCAACACCAATTGGTCCAACACCTGGTCCACCACCACCGTGAGGAATACAGAAAGTTTTATGCAAATTCAAGTGACAAACGTCTGCACCAATCATACCCGGAGATGTTAATCCCACTTGGGCATTCATATTGGCACCATCCATATACACTTGTCCTCCATTTTCATGGATGATATTTGTAATATCAATAATTGCGCTTTCAAATACACCATGTGTACTTGGGTAAGTTACCATTAAGCAAGCCAAATTGTCTTTATGAAATTCTGCTTTTTCTTTGATATCAGCTACGTCAATATTTCCGTTGTCATCACATTTGGTAACTACCACCGTCATTCCGGCCATAACAGCACTTGCAGGATTGGTTCCATGCGCAGAAGAAGGAATCAAGGCAATATTTCTGTGTGCTTCACCTTTGTCTTTGAAATACTCACGAATAACCATCAAGCCTGTATATTCACCTTGAGCACCTGAATTTGGTTGCAAACTCATTTTTGCAAAGCCAGTAATTTCACTTAAATCTTTATCAAGTTTTTCAATGATTTCCTGGTATCCTTTTGTTTGCTCCAATGGAGTAAAAGGATGCAAGCTATTAAATTCAGGCCAAGTAACTGGAATCATTTCAGTAGTTGCATTCAATTTCATTGTACAGCTACCCAAGGCAATCATGCTGTGGCATAAGCTCAAATCTTTTGCTTCTAGTGATTTAATATAACGCAACATTTCATGTTCAGTATGGTAACTATTGAAAACTGGGTGCATCATATAATTAGAAGTACGTTGCGCCCATGAAGGCCAAACGTTAGCAACAACAGCATCATTTCCAATAACAGAATTTGAAGTTTTTCCTGCAGCTTCGGCAAAAATATTTACCAAAGTTTGCAATGCACCTTCTGTGGTAGTTTCATCAACTGAAATACCAATGTTGCCATTTTCAAAATAGCGTAAGTTGATTTTATGTTTTTCAGCAATTACTTTTACAGTTGATGAAGAAACCGAAGATTTCAAATATAGTGTATCGAAGTAATTTGTATTTTCATTGGTGAAACCTAATCCCGCCAAAGAATCTGACAACAATCTTGCTTGTGCATGAATGCGGCCTGCAATGTTTTTTAGTCCCTCAGAACCATGATAAACGGCATACATACTTG
>CANKVM010000072.1 GCA_947487175.1 Flavobacteriales bacterium
CACCCAAAATGAGACTTGTTTTGTTACAGATTTCAGGATTGATTATAAATAATAGATTCAAAAAGAGGGTAGTCAGTATGAGTAAAAATGATGGAATTAAAGATTTAAATCGATGCCATGAATCTTTCAATAATGCTTTCATGAAAGTAAAAAACGGCAATGTTTTGAAGATTTGGATGTCCTCCCAAATACTTGTTTTTTCATCCAAGAATTTTAAAATCAGCGCCAAAGGGTTTTTTTGAAATAGCGTTTCAAAGATGCTTGTTGCGGTAGCGTGATTTTTTTCAATGATTTTCAGCAACAATCTGTCGTATAGTTTGAATCGGGGGCTTCTTTCAATAATCTCAATTTTTGAATTGTTTGAAATTGCTTGAGATATTGCCTCCGAATGTTTGATCATATTTTTAAATGCATAACCGGTGCTTGGTTTAATGGCACCTGCTCTTGCTCCAATTTTAATGATTTTTTGTGACGGAATTTCAGTGGTTATTTCTGCTGAGCTCATCGGAATACATCCAATTTCAGTATCAATCAGTTTGAATGCACCATAATGTTGTTCAACGTAATCTTTGATAATTGGTTCTGCTTCGTTAACGGTGATTTTGTTCTGTCCAAATCTTGTGAGCTCTACCAAGGCCAAATTTTGGGCAAATGGCAACACATACATGAATTGTGTATTTTTATTTTGAGGGACATTGAAATCCATCAAATCTATGGTTGTGGAATTGAAATGTGCGTCGTTCAATTGAACCACAAAGCCAACAAACGATTGATAAAGGTGTGCTTGATGGTTGTTTGGTTTGTGAAAGTTTGGTGGACGGCTATCAAAAACCTTTTTGGCTAACCAAGTTTCATTTCCAGAGAATACTTGGGCATGGTCATTGCTTTCTTTTAAATCACTTACATTTAAATAGAACCTGCTGATATCGAATTTTTGGATAATTCGGTTTTGTTCCTGATATAAATCAATGCCTTTTATATGGAAATATTCAATGTTGTTGGTTTTGTCTGTGAGACTTTGGTTTACTGCAAATGAATTCCAACGGTGTGAAACGATACGTTCAATGTTTTGGATAAAAGGTTCTTGGGCATTGCCCCAAAAGCAATATGTTTTATCGTTTTGATCCTTGCGATCTGGATCGGCAATTAAGATATTTTTGTTTTCTAATAAAGAGTTTCGTTCTAAACTTAAGAGCAACAATGTGGTTGAAGCTCCAGCGCCAATGAATACATAATCGTAAACTAGTATTTTATTGGTTGGCTGCATTATGTGTGGCTGCTAATTATTGATTGTATTTATAGAGGGGAATTTTTTGAGGGCATAAAAAAAAGCGGATTTTTCAAACGTATAGACTATTTGAAAAATCCGCTTTAGTTAGGAAAAGAGTATATTAGTCTTCGTTTCTGCTTAAAGCATAGATTACTAAACCAAAACCGATTTTGTTGATTGCATCGGCAATGTTATAAACGATATCCATGTAGTGAGAAGCCAATTTTGGATCTGCAACTAATTTAATTCCAAAAAGACCACCTGGAGTTCCCAAAATGTATCCTAATGGATAAATTGCCCAACCTACCAAAACGAACCAAGCCAAAATACGAGTTGCTTTAGCAACTTGTGGACCTGCAGTTTGTGACAACTGAGCTACTTCACCAAACCATACTAAGTATGCAATGTAGAAATAAGCAGCACCAGAAATTACACCCCAAAGTACGCTGTTGGCAGCATCGATTGTTTCACCGAAATAACCAGTAACCAACATCACTACAGAAGCGAAGATTAACTTCCAAAGTAGGCCAATTTTAGCACCTGCTTTTTTGGTAATCAAATAGAATTCAACGCACATCAAAGGCACAGTCAAAATCCAGTCAACATATCTGAAGAATGTTGGTGAATCACCTGTTGCCAAGTTGTAACCGCGCATGTAGTAGTAATGCACAGCTGCGATGAAAGTAATTAGTCCAGAAACTAATACTGAAGTTCTCCATTTAGCTGAAGTGTTGTTCAACTCAAAGAAGAAGAAAACTGACGCGGCCATCATAGCCATTGTGCCGATAAAAAACGTGAACGCCACGTAATTATCACTTGCAATTTTTAAATGTTCCATAATATATAATTTAGTTTGGTTTTTCCTACTCTTGTGGCTTTTCGGTTATGGCCCCGTTTATTGAATTGGTCGCTGGACTCCAATTTTAAAAAAACAATTATAGAAAAATTAAGTTTAAAAAACCAACATTATAATTAAAAAAATCAACTGTATATGGTTTTTTTGGTCATTTTAAAATCGAAAATACTCTAAATTTCTTTAGTATTTTTTAAACAAAATATCCTAAAATGAGATTTGGCAGACATCTGTGAAAATGAAAAAGTTCAACAAAATACTTTGTTTAACTTTGGTGTTTTAAATATTAAACAAGCTCAATTTGGTACTTAGATTCTATTAAATAAAGGTTTTTCCCATTTCAATTCGATTGGTTGCTGGGTAATTTTTTTTAAAGGTATTTACGAATTTTCCAACCAAGATAGAAGGATATTTATTTTAATGAATTGCGCATACTTCAACATTTGAGGTTGGCAAACTCATATTGATGAATAGGTAATGAGATATTGTCTACCCTTCCTTTAATATCCTGTGGCTGCCATCGCAATTGGGCATTCGCTTACTTAAACCGCAAATGCAATCGTTGGGGCCTTTGCCATTCATTACCCTAGGCATTACCGCCATAATTCGAGAAGTACGGGTTTCAGATTGCTTTGCTGAGGCAAAGTGCATGTTGTATGCTCTCTGTCTGCCGGGAGTTAATGCCTCAAACGCCGCTTTGAACTCGGCGTTTTCAGACATAAATTTTTCAAATTCGGGAATATATTCCAAAGTAGGTTTAACTGAAGGATCTAATTTCAATCCTGCTTTTTCAATCTCAATGGCTTCGTATATATATGTTTTGATAATGGGCTCTAATTCCAAAACTTGAGATATCTCAGTAAATCTGATGATTCTCGCTGTCTGTGAATTGTCGCCAGGTTTTTGCAACAACTTGTGGTCGTCCCTCAAAAACACACCCTTCAAAAAACTAATTACAAAATTGTCTTTGAATCCTCCAATGATGATACTATTGCTGTGGTTATATGTGTAACAAGGGCCGCGCCACTTGAATTCTTCAACCAAACCGCAATCCAAAACGATGTTTCGCAACATTTCAAGCTCTGGTTTCCAGTGCTTTAAGTTTACGAAGTATGTTTCAACACTGGTGTTCATAGAGAAATTATCCTAGTTTCACAAATTCAGATTTGATAGACATAGAGCCAAATTCGCCAATTTTACAATCGATGTTGTGGTCTCCGTCGGTCAAACGAATGTTATTCACTTTTGTACCTACTTTAATCGATTTTGAAAATCCTTTAACTGGTAAATCTTTGATGATGACAACAGTATCGCCGTCTTTCAAAATTTTACCGTTAGAATCTTTCACAACCAAACCACCATCTTCCGCAGATACTTCTTCCACTTCGTTAGGATTCCATTCATGTGCACATTCAGGGCAAATCATTAAAAGTCCTGAAGGATAAGGGTATTCGGAACCGCATTTTGGGCAAGGAGTATTTTCTGACATAGTGAAACAAAGGTTGTTAAACTTTGGTGTATTAGCAAGAAGTTTCGTAAATATCGGTTCCTTTTGTTTTAAGCGGGTTGAATTTGCTTCGCAAGTTGACGCTACGCTGTTTCCTTAGAATCTGTCTAACCCTCCCGATAGCTATCGGGATAATCTGTCTAACCAAAAAAAGAGCCCCTTTATTGGGGCTCTTTTTTCACTTACTGTATCATCACCATTTTGGTAATGGTAGAATTGTTTTCGTCTTTTATTCGAACATGGTAAATGCCAGCTTTTTGATTGAGTTCGATTTTTAAATCATTTGCGGTGACATTTTGTTTTTCATAAACAACCGAACCCACAGAATTGAAAATAGCAATGCTTACAGGTGTATGAATGTTTGATTTTAATGTGAATGTTCCTTTGTTTGGATTTGGATTTATTTCAAAGTTGTATGCGCTAATCGGAGTGATTTTTGCATTGGTAACTTGAATGCAATCTGATGTATCGGTACAACCATTTTGTGTAATGATTACCCCATACATTTCATTTTTCGGTGCAACAAACGAACGTTTGGTTGCTGTATCTATGGTCATATTGTTTCTTGTACAATTGATCCACTGATAAGTTGCATTTAATGTTCTTGCCGTTAACAATGAACCATCGTGAATGACATATCTATCAATGTTGATGATATTGATATTTCTAGTTACAATACTATCACATCCAGTTGATTTCGCCATCAAGGTGTCATTATAAGTACCACTTGCATTAATCACAATTGGCTTCGCTTTCATAATGAAATAACGACAACTGCTTTCATTCACCGTATCTCTTTTTGCGTTGTTAATGGTTAAATTAACAGTGACAATACTATCACAAAATGCATAATTTCGGAGTGTATCATAATAAATACCTGATTTTGTCCAAGTTTTCTTTTTATTCCAATTTTTGTATTTATCACATGCTGTTACATTAATGGTTTTTTTACCGGTTAGATTTTTAAAGACAATTTTTATAATACTATCGCAACCAGCATCATTGACTATTGTGTCGTAAAATATTGAACTTTGAGTTACTGTGTATTTTCCACTTGGAGAAGTATAGGATTTACACCCTTTGGCATTTAAGGTATAATTGGTTGGGGTTAAAATGGTAACAAACATTGTAATCAAACTGTCGCACCCCCTGTAATCAGGTATTGTGTCGTGATAAACGCCTGAGGATGTGAATGTGTATTTTTTAGAGGGACTTGTGTAGGTATAACATTGGCTTACTTTAATTGTATCTGGTTTACCACCAATTTTAAGGTTTACAGTTATCATACTGTCGCAACCAATCCAGTTTTTTAAATAATCTATATACTTTCCACTTTTTGTCCAAGTATATGCTTTGCTGGGGCTAACATAGGATCTACAAGCCCATACATTGATGGTTTTGGTAGTGCGTTTTTTTATTGTTAGTATAGTTTTTATGGCGCTATCGCAACCAAATGAAGTTGAAATGGTATCGTAGTATGTACCCGAAGTGGTTAGTTTTTTTCCGGTAGGGCCATAAAAATAGTCACATTGCGTTATGGTATTGACAAATGTGTTTATATTTCTGGTTAATGATTTGCCGCTCACCCAATTTGATCCAGTTCCAAACATATCAAAATTCAAGGCAGTGCCCGTATTTTTAAATCCAGACCAATCTGTAAGTTTATTTACTGTGTTTGTTCCATTTGCAATACCATGATTGAATTTGTAGTATGCCCTAAGTCCATTTTGTTTAGAGCAGAATTCTGCATTCATGTTGTTTTTGATTTCAGCACTTGTTCTTACCACAGCCCAAATTCGAACTTCATCAATTCTACCTTGATAGCGACGCACATAAGAGCCAGAATGATCACCAATGGTTAGGTTAACGGTATTTGAATATTGAATTGCAGAAGAGTAACTGACAGAATCGGTGCAAACGCCATTTACATATAATCTAGAATTGACACCATCATAAGTAGCAGCCACATGCTGCCATATATTTAAAGTTAAAACCGCATTCGCAGAAGTTAGTTCTTTCCAAGTTAGTGTATTGTCTCCAAATCCAAAATTCAATTTACCTGATTCACCGCAACGCAAAAAATAACCGTTATTATTGGTGTTGTTTTCTTTGTTAATTATATTGCCTTCATATACTTTCGTTTTCCAAGCGGTAGGGTAAATCCAAGCTTCCAATGTAATGGACTTGTTTTTAATCATCACTGAAGTATCTGTTCCGCAATCAACCCTATCGTCGGTGCCATCAAAGTCAAGTGAATTTTGAGCTTTGCTATAATTTTGAATAAATACTAAAGAAAATAGGAGCGCAGTTTTGAAATAATGTAGTAGTTTTATTTTCATACAATAGATTTTTGTCAAGACAACGAATCTATGAGAAAATATTTATATATCAATAAACTAAGTCTTGCTTTAGAAATTATTTTTCCAAGTTTATTTCCGAGTAAAGCAATTTAATAAGTCCATCTGCCAATCCAATTTTAGGAACATAAATTTCGGTAGCATTGGCCCATTTCATAATGGTGGTATAAATTTCAAGTGCCGGAACAATAACCGCTGCACGGTCATCTTTTAAATTGAATTTGTGCACTCGCTCATCAATTGATAGATTTTCCATTTCTGTTAAACTATCCTTTAAGAAATTGTATTTTAACGGTCTACCTTCTTTCACCTTAGACATCGAAAATATTTTGTTGATATTTCCACCACTTCCAATAAGTTGAATGGGTTGGTATTTTTCAACTTCATTTTTAATAAAGTATTTTACTCCGTCCCAATGCTTTTGGGTAATCTTAAAATTCAACAAACGAATGGTACCAATGTTAAATGATTCCTTGAAGATAATTTTTTTCTCTGCAAAGAGCGTCAGTTCAGTGCTTCCTCCACCAACATCTATATAGAGCGATGCGTTATTGTTTTGGAATTGCTCGGCAATATGTGTTTCGTATAAAATTGAGGCTTCTTCTTGACCGCTAATAACCCGGATATGAATGCCAACCTCGTTTTCAATTTGTTCAATAATTTCATCCGCATTTTTTGCATCACGCATTGCACTGGTGGCGCATGCTTTGTAAGCTTTTACATGGTAAATATCCATCAAAATCTTGAAAGCCTTCATGGTTTCAATGAAATTATGTCGTCTTTCTAAACCAATCAAACCACTTTCAAAAACATCATACCCCAATTGAATGGGAACCCTTATTAAGTTTAATTTTGTAAAATCTACTTCATTGTTTCCATAGGGCTTTACCTCGGTTATGAGTAACCGAGCTGCGTTAGAACCAATATCAATTGCAGCTAATATCAAGAGTTGTATTTCTTGCCGCGAAGGTAATGATAAATCTCAATCTGCGACCTCATTTCGGGGGTATTTTCATCAGAAATTACGTATTTGTTTGTTTGGTCATTATCTAAAATTCTACCCTTCACATTCTCTTGCATTTGCAATTTTAAAATGGTCGTTAATTCTTCTTGAATAGCGTTGTCGAAAATTGGACAAGCAACTTCAATTCGATGATCTAAGTTTCTAACCATCCAATCAGCCGATGAAATATAAACCATTGGAGTGTTGAAGTTGTTAAATATGAAAACTCTGGCATGTTCTAAGTATTCGTCAATGATACTGATGGCGTGAATGTCTTTTTTGAAGGACTTTTGTTCGGCCTTTAAACAACATATTCCGCGAATAATCATATGGATTTCCACACCTGATCTTGCAGCATGGTATAATTCTTCAATGAGTTCGTGATCTACCAAACTGTTTAATTTTAAAAATACGCTTGCGTGTTGTTTCTTTTTGGCAAATCGAATTTCCTTAGCCAACAAGTTTAAAAAATACCTGCGCATATGATTCGGCGCAACAATCAGTGTTTTACAAGTTTTTAAAGAGTCAAGTTTAATGATTGGTTTTTCCAAACAGTCGAAAATGCGGTTTATATCAGCCAATATCATTTTATTTGTGGTTAACAATAAGTGATCGCCATATAGTTGAGCAGTTGATTCATTGAAATTGCCTGTAGAAACAAATCCATATTGGGTGGTTTTATTGAATTCGCGCTTTTTTATTATACAGATTTTTGCATGTACTTTCATGTCTGGAACACCCAAAAGAACCTTGATTCCTTCTTCTTCCAAAACAGATTTCCAATATAAATTGGCCTCTTCATCAAAACGTGCCCTTAACTCTATTACTACAGTTACCTGTTTGCCGTTTCTAACCGCATTCAATAAGGCATTGATTACCTTAGATTGTTTAGCCAATCGGTATGCTGTGATTTTAATACTTTGTACCGAAGGGTCAATGGCTGCTTCCCTCAATAAATCAATAATTGAGTCGAAAGAGTGGTAAGGAAAATGCAACATCACATCACGTTTTTCCAAAACTTCCATAATTCGACATGGTTGTTCTAACAAAGGATGTACAAAAGATTTTGGACGGGTTGTGTAGTCATTGAAAACCGATTTAGGAAAATCCATAAAATCTTTAAAATTATGAATTCTTCCACCCGCAATCATGTTGTCTTTTTTTAATAAGTTTAATCGCTTAGTTAAATATTCCAACAGGTTTGGATCAATGCTTCTGTCGTATACAAAACGCGTGGCCTTACCCTTGTTTCTGTTTTTTAAGCTTTTTTCAAGATCCCCTATAACATTATTATTTAAATCATTGTCTAATTCTAACTCAGCATCTCTAGTGAGTTTTACAATATGGCTGCTGAATCTATTGAATCCAAAAGGTGCAAATAGGTATTTGAGATTAAAACGAATAATATCATCGAGTAAAATAATATGGGTCTCGTTTTTTGGTGAAGGAATTATTACAAATCTGGGAACTTCTTTTTCTGGAATCTGAATCAATGCGTAGCGCTGTAACATTGGGTTTTGTGTATTGCCAAGAACACAAGCCAAATAAATTGAACGGTCTTTCAAAAAAGGAGCTTGTGGCATACTTTCAATCATCAAGGGAACAATTTGGGTGCGCACCTTGTCTTCGAAATAATGTTGAACAAAACTTTTCTGATCTTTCGAAAGTTGCTTTTCCGTTTTAAAGAAAATTTTATGCTGTATTTCTAGTTGCTGAATAATTTCAGCATATGTATTGTCAAAATTAATTTGCTGTTCAAGAACTACTTCTTGAATTTTCTTAAGAATTTTTTCTGGTTGATCTTCAAAATGCATTTTTGCATTTTTTTCGAGTTTGAGCATTTTATTCAATGTGCCCACCCGAACCCTGAAAAACTCATCTAAGTTGTTGGAGAAAATACCTAGAAATTTTAATCTGTTATTTAAATGGACACTCGGATCTTTCGCCTCCTGCAATACCCTTTCATTAAAAGACAACCAACTGATGTCTCTCACTATACTAAGCCTATTTGATTTCAATTTTTTTGAATGCAAAATTATTCGTTGTTATTTTGATTTCAAATTAAGGTATTGTTAAGTAATTGTTTCTATTTGCATAGTGTTTAATCCCCTAAATTATAAAAAAAGACATACTATAATTTGTAACTCATGATTCTTAAATTTAAGTATATCATTTTTGCCTCATTTTTATTTGCGGGTAATTTACTTGCCCAAAATACTTTTTCAAAGTTACAATTTGCGACTTTAAAACACATTGAAATTTTAGAATTATATTAAAATCACATAAAATAAGTTGTTGTACTTTTAACAATTACTTATATTGCCAATTCATTTGGGAGTGCATGCTTTACTTTCATGGTGTTGTTGTGCTCCCAAATGTTTTTTAACGAATAAATTATGGAAAAAAAAGTACCCTACAAGCCATCTTTTTTATTGTGGTTTAATGCGAAACTTATGAGAGTTTCTTTTTTGCTGTTGTTTGCCATTGGATTTAATTCTGTTTTAATTGGTCAAAATATGCCGCAGGTTTATGAAATTAAAGTAACTGGACAAAACAATCAACCCGTAAACGCTGCGAAAATTACGTATTTTGAGAACACCTCGGCTGGAAGTATTAAAAAACAATCATCTACAAACGATAATGGCCAATTGGAATTGGTAATAACGCCAGGAGTTACAATTGAAATTAGTGCTCCAGAATATGAATCTCAATTTATTTTACTTGCTGATAATTTAAAGTTGGAAATTCAACTAGAATCCAAAGTTGAAAATGTAGGTGAAGTTGTTGTTGTAGGATATGCCACATCAAAAAGAAGAGAATTAACAGGCTCAATAGGATCAGTAAGTGGTGCAACGCTGGCAAAACAGCCAGTTTTAACTGCAGCTCAGGCCCTTCAAGGGAAACTTGCTGGAGTGCAAATTACCAGTTCTGGTGCTCCAGGTTCTGCTCCAACTGTTAGAATCAGAGGAACGGGTTCTGTAATTGGTGGTGCTGAGCCATTGTATGTGGTTGATGGTGTAATTACCGAAGATATTAGAAATATAAACAATGCCGATATCCTTTCTGTAGATGTTTTGAAGGATGCGTCATCTACTGCTATTTATGGTGTTCGTGCATCGAATGGTGTGATTTTGATTACAACCAAAGCAGGAACCAAAGGTAAAGCCTCAGTAACCTATGATGGTTATTATGGAATAAAAAGTATTACAAATAAGGTTGATATGGCTGGGCCAAATATGTATGCTACTTATTCAAATGAAGCAGCAGGTACCTTCGCCATTATTGCTTCAGACATTTCTAAAAAACCAACCACTGATTGGTTTGACGCAATTACCAGAACAGGTATCCAACAAAATCATTCAATTTCAGTTTCGGGTGGTGGTGATTTGGCAACTTCATTGCTTTCTGTAAACTATATGAAAGAGCAAGGTATTTTGAGTGGTAACGATTACGAAAGATTGGCAATTAGAAATAACAATACCTTCAACATTAATAAGTCCCTCAAAATTGGAAACAATATTGGATTGAGCAAGTATCTTTCAAATAACAAACCATTTAGTTTGTTTACCCAAGCTTATAACGCGGCACCAATTTACACTGCAAAAGATGAAAATGGGGTATATGGTTATACCACCAAAAGTGATGTAGGTAATCCATTGGCTGCTTTAGATTATACAAATGACCAATCTTATGGTTACCGATTAATGGGGAATATTTATGCAGATTTAGACTTAGGAAAAGGATTTTCTTTTAGGTCAAGTTTTGGTACTGATATGTATGAAAACAATGGCGAAAATTACCAATCAAAGTATAAAGTTTCTCCTAACCAAAAGTATGATACTACAACTTTAACATTGAGTACTTCTAGAGGATATAGGTGGATTTGGGATAATATTCTAACTTATACCAAACAGTTTAAAGACCAGAATTTGAAAGTTATGTTCGGACATACTGCTGAACAATACGATGGAGAACAGATGGCAATTTCTAGAGATGGTGTTCCACCTCAATCGCAATACAGATATTTAAATACTGGAAGTTCAACCGTTCAAGCAAATTTGTTATATCACAGTCCGATTGCCGATTATGGTCGTCGTGAAAGTTATTTAGCTAGGGTGAATTACGGCTTTAAAGATAAATTATTCGTAACTGCAAGTCTCAGAAGAGACGGATCTTCGAAATTTCCTATTCAAAACCGTTGGGGTAATTTTCCATCAGTGGGTGTGGGTTATGAAATTTCTAAAGAGTCTTTCTTCCATATACCTAAAATGAATTATTTGAAAATCAGATCTTCATGGGGTATGGTAGGTAATGACAGAATTTATCCTTCAGAATTTGTTACCTTATTGTCTTCAGGTTTGACTGCCGTTTTTGGAAATCAGGTAAAAAATGGTACCACAATAGCTGAAGTTAAAGATCCAAATTTGAAATGGGAAACTACCACAGAATATGATTTGGGTTTTGACTATGAGTTTTTTGGGGGACGATTGAAAGGTACAGTTGATTATTATTACAAATACCCAGCTGGCGCTTTGTTTAATATTCCTTTGTCGGCTGGTTTGGGCGACAACAACAATGCCATGCTTACCAATGCAGCTGATATTAGCAATACAGGATTAGAATTCACCATTGGATATAACAACGATGCAAGAAAACACAAGGTTGCATATTCAGTGAGTTTGAATGCCACATTCAACAAAAATAGGGTTGAGAATTTAGGTTTGGGACAACCAACTAATTTTGGAAACTTAAATAACGGCGAATTTGCAACTAGGGTTGCCGCGGGTCAACCAATTGGTTCTTTCTGGGTTTACAAAACGGATGGAGTTTATCAAAACCAAGCTGAAATTAATAAAACACCTCACTTGTTTGGTGTGCAACCAGGCGATTTTAAGTTTGTTGATGTAAATGGTGATGGCGTAATTAACGACAAAGACCGTGAATATGTAGGGTCTTATCAGCCAATTTGTTATTTAGGATTTAACAATCAAATTT
>CANKVM010000073.1 GCA_947487175.1 Flavobacteriales bacterium
ACGTTAAAATGTTAAATGGGGGAAGATTGTTTTACTTGGGTGCAGGTACTAGCGGCCGATTGGGCGTTGTTGATGCTTCCGAATGCCCTCCAACCTTTGGCGTGCCGTTTGATAAGGTAATTGGCATCATGGCAGGTGGCGATGGCGCTATGCGCAAAGCAGTTGAATTTGCAGAAGACGATAATAAACAAGGCATGAAAGATTTAATGTCCTTCAATATCAATCAAAATGATTTTGTGGTTGGAATTGCAGCATCAGGCCGCACTCCATATGTATTGAGCGCGCTCAAATCCTGTAACGAAATGGGGATTTCAACGGGTGGAATTGCTTGTAATTCAAATACTTTATTGAGGGAAGTGGCACAGTTTCCAATTGAAGTTGTAACTGGACCTGAATTTGTTACTGGAAGTACCAGAATGAAAGCGGGTACTGCAACCAAAATGGTTTTAAATATGATTACAACTTCGGTAATGATTAAGTTAGGCCATATTAAAGGCAATAAAATGGTTGACATGCAGTTAACCAATGATAAATTAATTGACCGCGGTACCAAAATGGTTATGGAAGAAACTGGTTTGGATTACAACACTGCAAATGCGGTATTGTTGAAAGAAGGAAGTGTAAGAAAGGCTGTTGAGAAAATTCTTAATTGGTAATTAAGTCAATATTTCCCAGGTTTTATCGCCCATCAATCTTACGGTGTGTAAAAATTCCTTGAATGGCATTTTTTTGCCCCATTCATAAGGTGCAACCATACTCAATTGTTGAGAGTCATCGTCCTTCATATATAAATGATATATTCCATTTACCACAGGTTCAAAATTGATATCAGCCTGGTAAATGGCGTGAGAAACTTCTAGACGATGTTCAATTTCTCTAGCCTGTTTCATTAAAAGTTCCGCCTGCTTTTTGAGCATTTGAATTTGCTTTTCGGCTTGATGCTGCATACTCTCATGTGCAGTTGCTTTCATCAAACGCTTATCAAGCGGTTCTATTTTTGGCGAACTAACAGACAGCGCATAGGGCGTACTGCTTAATTCACCTTGATAGACGGCATCTTTTAAGAATTTTGGTCTATTATCTGGAACAATATTATCGGTTTCGTTTTCCAATGTATTGAAGAAACAAACAAGTTGCGAAATAGTTATTTTACAAATCCTTTTTTTACCAAATATTCTGCAATTTGAACTGCATTTGTTGCCGCACCTTTGCGCAGATTGTCTGACACTACCCACATATTCAATGTGTTATCGCAAGAATTATCTATTCTCAAACGTCCAACAAAAACTTCATCTTTATCATGTGCTGTTAAAGGCATTGGATATAAGAGTTTAGAAGGGTCATCCTGTAAGATAATTCCCTCCGAATGAGAAAGAATTTCTCTAATTTCTGTTAAATCAATTGGGTAATTAAACGTAGCATTGATGCTTTCAGAATGTCCGCCCATTGTAGGAACTCTTACCGTTGTAGCGGTAATTTTCAAATCGGGAAGATTCATAATTTTTTTAGTTTCTAACATCATTTTTTGTTCTTCCTTGGTGTACCCATCTTCAAGAAAAACATCAATATGAGGCAAAACATTCATGTCGATTTGATAAGGATAAACAGCATCAACTGAATTTCCTTCTCTTTCATCCATCATTTGTTTCACTGCCTTTTGTCCTGTGCCTGTTACGCTTTGGTAGGTACTTACCACAACACGCTTTAAATGGTATTTAACATGCAATGGTTTCAATGCAACCACCATTTGAATGGTAGAGCAATTGGGATTTGCTATGATAAAATTATTTTGCGTAATTGCATTTGCATTTACTTCGGGAACAACAAGAGGTATATTCTCTTGCATTCTCCACGCGCTTGAATTGTCAATAACAAACGTTTTGTTGGCTGCGAATTTTGGTGCCCATTCTAAAGATATTGAACCACCTGCACTGAAAATAGCGATTGCCGGCTTTGCGTCAATTGCATCTTGCATTGATTGTATCTTGTGTGATTTTCCTTTAAACGTAATTTCTTTCCCAATGCTTTTTTCAGAAGCAACTAAAATAAGTTCACTAATCGGAAAATTTCTTTCAGCCAAAACTTGCAACATTTTTGACCCAACGAGTCCCGTTGCACCAACTACTGCAATTTTCATTAATTAGCTGGGATAACAATAGCGGAACCTGGCTTTGCCACTTCTGCTTTTTCTGGTTTCATGCTTACGCTATCTTTCTTTGTGGTGTCAGACATTAAGCTCTCAAAATCATCTTCTTGCGTGTTTTTGTCAATGCTGTCTTGTGACGTTTTTTCCTGCTCGGTATAAGCCGATTCATTTCCGCCGCATGCTGTAAATGCAAATAGGGCGATTGTAGATAAAAATAGAATTTTTTTCATTATATTATAATATTTCTAAGGTTTCAAAAAACTGATTGAACAATTCGTAATCTTTTTTTCCTAGTTCTTGTTCAACTTTACAATGCAAACTGATTGCTGCTGGCTCATTATCAATAACCCATTTTGCTGTTTCTTCGTTGGGTTCATTAATATGGGTAATGTGGTTTAAAGCATCTTGGTGAAAGGGGCTATGCGACCACATATTTTCAGCAGCTGATGTATGTCGGATTATCCAATCTAAATCAGGATCACTAAAAATCTCTTTTAAAGTTTGGTGGTCATCTTCAATGCATTCAATGCCATTGATTGGAAGAACATCGAACCAACTTTTTATTTTTAAGGGATTTGGTTCTCCGTAAATTTCCAGAATCAATTTCGGGCCAGAGCACCAGCCAATAATTTGTTGTATTTTTTCTGGGGTAATGGCATAGGATCCATCGATGGCGAAGCCTATCCATTCGGCCATTACCGCCGATGCATAACGGGCATCACCCAAATCTTGAATATGATTGAATTTTATTTTCATGACATAAAAAAGGCTGCCAGAGGCAGCCTTTTAAATTATACGAGTAATTTAACTGGCTCCTCTAGGTATTCTCTCACCGTTTTCAGGAAGTCGGCACCCATGGTGCCATCTACTACTCTGTGGTCACAACTCAATGTAACCTTCATGGTTTTGACAATTTTTATTTCGCCATTAACAACACCAACACCTTCTTTTACAGTTCCAACTGCCAAAATACAAGCATCTGGTGGGTTAATAATTGCTGTAAATTCATCAATACCAAACATGCCTAAATTGCTTATGGTAAATGTATTTCCAGCCCAATCTTGCGGTTGTAATTTCTTTTCTTTTGCTTTTTTGCCGTAAGTTTTGATTTCAGAACTTATTTGATTTAATCCTTTTTGATCAGCAAAACGAACAACTGGAACCAACAAACCATCTTCAACAGCCATCGCCACACCAATATGGATGTGTTGGTTATATCTAATTTTTGTTCCTAGCCAACTTGAGTTAATATTTGGATGTTTTCTCAGTGCAACAGCACAAGCTTTCACAACCAAGTCGTTCATTGAAATTTTCACATCACTCACTTGATTCATTTGTTCTCTTGCTGCTACTGCTTTATCCATATTGATTTCTACGGTTAAGTAAAAATGTGGTGCAGTAAATTTGCTTTCACACAAACGTGCTGCAATTGTTTTTCTCATTTGCGACACATTCACTTCTGTAAAGCTTTCTTGACCCATTGGAGCAGCACTCACATTTACAGTTGCAACTGGCGTAGATGTTGCAGATGCATTTTCAAGATCTTTTTTAACTATTCTGCCATTTTCTCCAGAACCAACAACGTTAGAAAGATTAATGCCTTTGTCTTCAGCAATTTTCTTTGCTAAAGGACTCGCTTTAAGTCTCTCATCGTTTGTTGCAGTTACAGAAGTTGGTGCAGTTGCAGAAACATTGTTCAGTGCAGCAGGTGTTGCCTCAGGTGTTGCTGCTGCGGTTGGGGCAGCTGCTTTATTCGCAAGTAATGCTTGGAAATCTTCTCCAGGAGTTCCAACAACTGCTATTGCGCCATCTACAGGAACGGCATTGCCTTCTTCAACAATTAAATGAAGTACAGTGCCCTTGGCATATCCTTCCATATCCATTGTTGCCTTGTCGGTTTCAACTTCCGCAAGAATATCACCACTTTTTACAGTATCACCCACTTTTACATTCCAACGCACAATGACACCTTCGGTCATTGTATCGCTCATTTTGGGTAGTGTAATTATTTCAGCCATTTTGTTATCGTTAAACGAACTACAAAAATAATACTTTTTTTGGGGACATTTGTTTAATTTTGTAACAGAATTTTTGCCAAACCCATGGAAACAAACCAATATGAGAATTTTTTACGCCACGTTTTGGCAAATGGTACCAGAAAAAGCGACCGAACCGGAACGGGTACTATTAGTGTTTTTGGGGGGCAGTTAAGATTTAATTTGGCTCAAGGATTTCCATTAATTACCACTAAAAAGGTTCATTTAAAAAGTATTATTTACGAACTTTTGTGGTTTTTAAAGGGTGAAACGAATACTGCCTACCTAAAAGAACATGGTGTTAGCATATGGGACGAGTGGGCCAATGAAAACGGCGAATTGGGTCCTGTATACGGTAAGCAATGGAGATCATGGGAAGCCAAAGATGGTAAAATTATTGATCAGATTTCAGAAGCAATTCAGTTGATTAAAAATAGTCCCGACAGCCGTAGAATTATTGTTAATGCTTGGAATGTTGGCGAATTAGATCAAATGGCGTTAATGCCTTGTCATACAATGTTCCAATTTTATGTGGCCGATGGGAAATTGAGTTGTCAGTTGTATCAGCGCAGTGCGGATTTATTTTTGGGAGTGCCCTTTAATATAGCAAGCTATGCGCTTTTGACCATGATGATGGCTCAAGTTTGTAATTTAGGCTTGGGTGATTTTGTGCATACTTTTGGCGATGCCCATATTTATACCAATCACTTAGAGCAGGTTAATTTGCAACTTTCTCGAGAAACTAAACCTTATCCTAAAATGATGCTCAACACAGATATCAAAGACATTTTCAATTTTGATTTCAGTGACTTTACTGTTGAGGGATATGAACCTTGGCCTGCAATCAAGGCACCTGTTGCCATATAATTTGCGATTTCTGCAATTTATTTACCTTAAAAATAACTTTGTTTGGATTATTTTCCATTTTGTGTGAACTATTTTTGTAGAGATGATGAAGTTAGTTTTACGCAAAGCAATATTAATAATTGCGCTGTTTCAATTTTTTTCAGTGGGCAAAGCCCAGCAATTGGTAAGTATTTCAGGTTATATATCTGAAAAATCAAGCGGTGAAATGTTGGGTGGCGTTGCCATTGCACTTTATCCCTCAAGATACAGTACAAGTAGCAATTCTTATGGGTTTTATTCCATTTCCGCGCGCAAAAACAAACCTCAGAAAATTTATTATAGATTTCCTGGTTTTCAACTCGATAGTTTTATTTGGTCGGCGAAATCAGATACTTCGTTTTCTGTTGGTTTAGTTTTAATGCCTCAAGAAGATGATTTTGAAAAAATCAAAAAGATTGAAATTGTGGCAAAAAAATCTACCATTGCTGATAAGGTAGAAATGAGTAAAATTGATATTCCTATCAATCAAATCAAGGAAATACCAGCATTGCTTGGAGAAAAAGATGTGATGAAGGTAATTCAATTGCTTCCTGGAGTTCAAAAGGGAGGTGAAGGTCAAAGCGGTATTTACGTTCGTGGAGGTGGCCCAGATCAAAACCTCATTATTTTGGATGAAGCAACTGTTTACAACGCCAATCATTTATTCGGTTTCTTTTCTGTTTTCAATGGCGATGCTTTAAAATCTGTGGAACTTACCAAAGGAGGCTTCCCTGCAAGGTATGGTGGTAGATTATCGAGTGTAATCGATTTAAATATGAAGGAAGGAAACAACCAGAAATATGTGGGTGAAGTGGGTATTGGAATAATTAGTTCAAGATTCACCTTAGAGGGGCCAATAAAAAAAGGCAAGAGCTCATTTATGGTTTCAGGCCGAAGAACATACCTCGATATTTTGGCGAAACCATTAATTATGGCAACTAGCGATGGACTGAATGCTGGTTATTATTTTTATGATATGAATGCCAAATTCAACTACATTATTTCCGAAAAAGATAAATTATTTGTGAGTGGCTATTTTGGAAGAGATAATTTTTATGCAAACGATAATACTTCTGGAGACATAAATGAATTTTCTTTTGGCTGGGGCAATAGAACACTAACAACGAGATGGAATCATCAATTTACACCCAGGTTATTTTCGAATTTGTCGTTGATTTATAGTCATTATGATTTAACACTAAATTCTACGAGTATAGTGGGGAAAGATTCATTTAGTTTGAATTACGCGAGTATCATTAATGATTTTGGTTTTAAATATGATTTCGATTGGCGTCCCTTGCCAAATCATCAAATTCGATATGGTGTTTCAGCAATTAATCACAGATTTAGTCCTAGTGCGATTGTAATAAGATCTGGAGGAGAAGATTTATTAAACAAAACGGTAGATGTTATTAGTACGTTTGAAAGTGGTGCTTACATTGAAGACCAAATCAAAATGGATGAATTTAAGTTTATGCCAAGTTTCAGGTTGAGTCATTATCTAATTGGCAGTAAACAATATCTAAATCCAGAGCCGAGGTTGTCTATTTCATACAATTATAGCAGGTCATTGGCATTCAAAGGTGCCTATAGTGTTATGAACCAATATATTCATTTGTTGAGCAGTTCTGGTGTAGGGTTGCCCACCGATTTGTGGGTGCCGGCTACTGAAAATATTAAACCCATGCGAAGCGAACAACTTGCAATAGGGTTTGCAAAAGATTATAAAGGCGGATATAGTTTGAGCATTGAGTCGTATTACAAAACAATGGAAAATATGATTCAGTACAAAGATGGTGCATCTTTCTTTTTACAAGATAATTTTGATCCAAATGTGCCATCAGACTCTAAGTCTTGGGAAAGTCAAGTTACCTCAGGTACGGGAAAAAGCTATGGAACTGAAGTCTTTATTCAAAAACAAATGGGAAAATTCAGTGGATGGATAGGATATACACTAAGTTGGACAATTTTGAAATTTGATGAACTTAATGACGGTAAACCCTTTTATGCAAAATACGACAGAAGGCATGATCTTTCATTGGTTGGTATTTATAAGATTTCTAAGTATTTAACGTTGGCAGCCACTTGGGTTTATGGAACTGGAAATGCCATTACAATGCCACAAGGATACATGGCTTCCAGTGCGCATCAATTAAGCAAAATTCCTTATGTTTGGAATCCGTCTTTTTCAACTGGAAATTCACAAATAGATTATACCAGCCGAAATAATTTTAGAATGGAACCTTATCACCGATTAGATATTGGTTTGAGATTTTCAAAAGAAATTAAAAAGGGATTGCAAACTTGGGAGTTAAGTTTTTACAATGCCTACAGCCGAATGAATCCATTTTTTTATTACGGATCAGAAGACAATAACAACGTTGTTACTTTAAAGAAAGTTACACTTTTTCCATTAATTCCATCACTTAGTTGGTCATTAAAATTCAAATAAGTATGAAAGCAAAATTCACATTATTCCTGAGCATATTGGCAGCCGTATTTTTTGTAGGTTGCGAAACAGATAGCGTTGTGGAACCCCCACCGTATGAGAAAAAACCAGTTATTATGAGTTTTATTACTCCCAAGAGTAATGAAATATCAGCGCAATTGAGTTACACTAAACCTTATTTTGGTAAACAAACATATGATTTTGAATACATTACAGATGCGAGCGTCTATGTTGTAGATTTGAGTAATAACGATAGTTTGGAACTTCGTTTAACTGATCCCAATACCGGTATCTATACTGTACTCAATACGAAATTTAGTTTGAATGCAGGTAAATCATTCAGAATGATTGTTCATTTAGCAAATGGAAAAACATTTACTGCAAATACCACAATTCCTCCAAGTCCGGATATGGCTAAATTGAAAGCAACCTACATGAGCATTGGCAAACCAACGATAGAAACAAACGGTGGTGGACCAGGATTTGGGTTTGAAACAAATCCATTTCTATTAAATCTTGAGTATAGAGGAGCTCTTGGTGCAAAATTCTATTTTTCACCTCAATTAGTTGCAACCATGGTGAATGATTCTTTGCAATTTCCTTACGATTCTTTGGATGTTGAAATTTCTTTCAAGATCAATGATGAAATTTTAAAAGGAAACACAGAGAATTTGGTTAAAATAAATTATAACCGAAGTTTTGAAAGCGGTTTTAATATTCCTGGTCCATTTAAAGTTAAGTCTATCTGGGGGGCTCTGTATACAATGGATAAACCATACAGAGATTTTTATATGAATCAATTAAACAATAATGGAAATGGGGGTAATCCATTTTCAGAACCATCTATATTGATTTCGAATTTCTCTGAAGGTGCAATAGGGATTTTTGGATCCTATGATTTTGAAAAAGGTGTTATTTATAACCGTTAAGATTGTTAAGGCTTAGTGATAATAATCCTACACAAAATCAATTACATTAAGCGCTGATATGCCCTCCACCAACGGTCGGGCATATCGCCGTTGCAAACCATTTCATAGTCGCGGTAAGAACATCCAATAAAGAAGGTTTTGCCTTCGTATGGATGTGGGATTTCCATCCACCATCGGTTGCTTTTTCGGCTTTTATAAAATGTAATTTCATGGCCCGTGGATTCTAATTTATTTCTGTAAATAATAAAGTCAGGATGATTCGTTTCAGGGTGATCATAATACCTAGTAATATATCCATCAACAAAATACCAAGCCATTTGAGCAAGAAGTTGATGCGATGCTGGGTCTAGTTGAATTTCATCTAAGCCATAGAAGAAAGCAGAGCTTAATTTGTTCGAAACGCCAGCGTAACGAGCAATGCGTGCCGCTTCCTCGGCGTATAAGCCATTTGGCGATTTCTCAGTTGTGCCAGGAGCGTCTGAAATGCGCAACGAATTCATATCGAACATCATCAAATGAGAACTCCTCAAAATAGGTTCTGTTTCTTCAATATGAGTTCTAACTTCACCCAAACGGTGATTTTCGAAATACATTTTTTCTAATAGGCTCGATGTGTTTTCAGTAATGTTGTAGCCCTGAGTTCCCACAAAATCAATATTGAATAAATTTGAAGGTTTGTCAATTAATATTTGACGCAGTGGGGTTCCTTCTTCAAAATCGATTGATGGTGCAATGTTAACAATTTCAACAGGTTCGCTATGTTGCCTGTAGGCCTTGTAATGTGCAAACGTTAGGTTTTTATTGCCGCCAATTACGAGTACTGTAATGTTTAAATTCATGAGTTCACCCATGGCTTCGCTCAATGCAAATTGACGCTGTTTTTCATCTTTGGTTTCTACCAAGTTACCCAAATCGGCAATGTCTAAATTCCCAAACCTCCAGGTTAATTGATAGAAGAATTTTCTAAATAAATCTGATGATTCACCCAAGCCAATAATGGCAATTTGCGTTTTCTTGAGTTTGGGAAAAGCAGTTGAATAAAGTTTAATTTTCCCTCCAATAAATTGGTTTTTCCCTTTCATAGGAGCCCATAAATTTTCAGGAATTGGGGTAAAAAATGCGTCGATCATTTGAACATGCAAATTCGTTTAGAAAATTCATTTTATTAAAACCTTTAATGCACATGTCTTTTTTATTGGAAAAATCGGCGTAATTTTGCAGTAATAATGAGTGAAGGTTTTTTTCCATTGGTAATAAAAAAGGCAGTTAAAGAAACTGCCGATGCAACAACTTTTTATTTTGAAGTTCCAGAATCTTTGAAATCAACATTTGCCTATAAAGCTGGCCAATATTTAACGTTTGATGCTGAAATAAATGGCGAAAAAGTAAGAAGATCCTATTCTCTTTGCACATTTCCTGAGGTAGATGCAGATCCTGCAGTTACCGTGAAAATGGTTGAAAAGGGAAAAATGAGTACTTATTTGAACACCCAAATTAAAGAAGGAGATACACTTCAAGTAATGCCTCCCATGGGTAAGTTCATTGTAGATATTGATCCCTTAAAAGCAAAAAATTATGTTTTGTTCGGTGGAGGAAGTGGTATTACCCCTTTGATGGGAATTGCAAAAGAGGTTTTACATAAAGAAACTAACAGCAATGTTGCCCTTGTTTACGCTAATAGAAACCCTGATTCTGTAATCTTTAAACAAGCATTGGTCGATATGGAAAAAACATTTGGATCTAGATTCAAAGTAATTCATAACTACGACCAAGCTCCATTTACATGGTTTGGATTGAAAGGTATGCTTACCACTGATAAAATTGCAAATATTGTGAAGCAAAAAATTGGAGGTTCTTATGATCAATATTTTTACTACACATGTGGACCAGGTCCTATGATGGAAGTGGTAAAAACTGGATTGACCCAAATTGGTGTTTCAAATGAACAAATTTTTATTGAATATTTTTCTGCTCCAGTTAGTTCAACTCCACAAACAGAGGAATCTACTTCTGATGCTGCATTTAGCGGAACCGCAAACATTACGATGAAGGTTTACGGCAAAACCCATACAATTACTTGTGATTCAAATACAACCATATTGAATGCCGCAATGAAAAACGGTATTGATCCACCATATAGCTGTACCGTGGGTGTTTGTACAACTTGCCGTGCGAAAGTTTCAAAAGGAAGTTTGCACATGCTTGAAAGAGAAGGTTTGAGCGATAAAGAAATTGAACAAGGATATGTTCTAACCTGTCAATCTGTACCAAGAAGCAACGAAATTGAATTAAGTTACGAATAAATTATAAATGTAATATAACAAAAAAGCCTTCGTTTACGAAGGCTTTTTTGTTATCTGTCTATGGTCAATTCGCCGAGATTGGCTTTAACGTAATTTCGAAGTTTTTCTAATATACCTGCAAAATCAGGAGGTAATTCACTATTGAAAAACACATATTCTTTTGTTGTTGGATGTATAAATCCCAATTCCTTTGCATGCAATGCTTGGCGAGGCATCATTATAAAGCAGTTTTGGATAAATGCTTTGAATTTAGCCAATGAAGTTCCTTTTCTTATTTCGTTTCCACCATACATTTCGTCAGAAAATAAAGGATGTCCAATTGCAGTAAAATGAGCGCGAATTTGATGGGTTCTGCCTGTTTCTAATCTGCATTCAACTAAAGTAAGGAAATAGAATTTTTCAATAATTTTATAGTGGGTAATGGCTTCTTTTCCCATTTCAGGATCTGTATAATGCTTAGATTTTCTGCGATCGGCAGGGTCGCGCGCCAAATATCCCCGAATAGTACCAGATTCTTCCGCGGGTTCACCCCATACCAAAGCCCAATATTTTCTATCGATACTGTGATCAAAAAACTGCTTTCCTAAAAAGCTCAAAGCAAATTCATTTTTACCAATAACCAGCAATCCAGATGTGTCTTTGTCTATTCTATGAACCAATCCTGGCCTATGATTTTCATTTTGTTGGGGTAAATTTCCAAAGTGATAAACCAAAGCATTTACCAAGGTTCCAGAATAATTGTTGCATCCTGGATGAACAACCATTCCCGCTTTTTTGTTGATGATTAATATGTCGGTATCTTCATATTTAACTTCAAGTGGAATATTTTCCGGGTAAACTTCAGTATCGCGAGGGGGTTCCGACAGAACCACACGTACGTCGTCTAGACCCCTTACTTTATAATTGCTCTTTATGGGCTTATTGTTAACCAACACACAGCCAGCTTCAATACCTGCTTGTATTTTAGATCGTGTTGCATTTGCTATACGAACTTGCAACCACTTATCAATGCGCAAAGGTTCTTGTCCTTTGTCTA
>CANKVM010000074.1 GCA_947487175.1 Flavobacteriales bacterium
CGGATTATTTTGAAGCAACGTATATGCAGTTGCCAGACCAACAATTCCACCACCTATAATAATTACATCGCTTTTCATCATCACAAAAATAGTTTGATTCGGTTGTTTTACAGCAAATATGAAATTTGTTTTTATTCTTTTGAGGGACATTTTATCAACGTTTAATTTCAGACAACCCAGAAACGTACAAATTGCTTTTTGCAAAATTATTTACGAAATTAGAAGAACAATAGGAGAAAGACACCGTGAAAGAGCTAGTAATTCAACAATTCTGGAATGCCAAAATGGTATTTGGCAAACAACTAAAAACCACCGAAAATCAATCCATCATCATTCTTAATTTTGGAAGACTCAATCATGCCCAAGGCCCTGATTTCCTTGAGGCCGAGGTTGAAATTGATGGGGTAAGAAATTACGGAGCAATTGAAATTCATGTCGATGCCAGCGACTGGTTTAAACACAAGCATGAAAGTGACGAAAAATACACTTCCGTCATTTTACACGTGGTATGGAAAAACGATAAAAACGCCATTGATAAAACGGGCAGAATACTGCCAATTTTAGAGTTGGAAAATTATTTTACCAAAAAAGAATTGCAAAATTCGCAAATAATTACATCCCTTAATGGTGAATTTCCTTGTCAGCAATTTCAAAATAAAGTTTTATTGTCTGACAAATACCAACAACTCACCTTTGCCCAAGCCGAACGATGGAACCGCAAAGCCGACGAAGTAATTGTAAATCACCATAAATTCAAAGGCGACTGGCAAAAAACCATCATGGTACAATTTGCCAAATATTGGGTTGATGCCCAAAACAGAGAATCGATGATTTGGTTGGCTGAACATTCGGAATTGAATAGAATGCAACGGTTTTCTCACCATGAAATGTTAGCCTATTGGCTTGGGCGAAGTCAACTTAAATTAGATAACCAAGTTGTTCAATCAAAAGAATCAAAACTCATTGAAACATATGTTTTTCTTCAGCGGAAATTTGACATTGAAACGCCTAAACTAAATTGGTATTTTGGCAAGGTAAGGCCACACGCTTTCCCCAATGTGAGAATTTGGCAATGGGCGCAATGGTTAATTCAAAATGAATGTAACTTATCGCATTGGTTAGAATTGAAATCATACGAAGAATTGGTTAAAGCTTTGGGTGCTTCAAGTGAATGGATTAATCACAAAAGCAACGAAACAGAAATTGTTATTAATGGAATGCAACATATACAACAATTGATTATCAATGCCGTGATTCCTATTTGGTTGGCTTATGGGAAAATACATCATAATCAAACCATTACAGATCATAGCTTTCAAATTCTTGAGCGAATTTCACCTGAAACAAACAGCATTACCCGCAAAATGAATTGGTTGATGATCATGAACGACAGTGCAAAAAATAGCCAACAACTTATGGCTCAATTCGAACATTTTTGCAAACCCAAGAAATGCTTGGAATGTATGATTGGGCAAACGATTTTAAGGTAACTCCCTAAATATCAATTTGAGAACACTTCTGTTTCAAGGGTGGTGTGTTGCACCCTATGCTTTTTGAGCAAGAAGCGCATTTTCTCTTTAATTTCTTCCTGGTTAGAAAGCGTTTGTTCATTTTCTAACACTATTGTGGCAGTAAGCGCATTCCTGGTTGTGCTTATTGCCCACAAATGGAAATTCCTAATATGCTTCACGCCTTCAATTGATTCTAGCTCTTCCTGAATTGAAATGGTATCCAATCCCTCCGGAACACCGTCTAAACTTAATTTTAAACTATTGCTGAATAATGATAACGTGCCCCAAAGAATAACGAAACAAATACCTAGACCCAAAACAGGATCTATCCATTGCCATCCCAAAAAAGTCATAGCCAATCCACCAAAAACAACCGCCAAAGAAACCAATGCATCCGCAGCCATGTGCAAAAACGCGGCCCTGTTGTTTAGTTCATTGCTTCTAACAAACATCAATGCAGTTACTGTATTGATAATGACGCCAATTCCAGCTACAATACTCACAATCATTCCATCTGGGTGATTGGGGACTTTTAATCGCGCTACAGCGTCGAATCCCATTGACCCAACAGCTATGAAGAGCAACACGCAATTTGCCAAGGAAGCCAAAATAGTTCCTTTGCTAAATCCATAGGTATATTGAGAGGAGGGACTTTTGGTTGCCATTTTAAAAGCAAACCAACTAATGATCAAACCAGCAACATCACCAAGGTTATGCCAGGCATCTGCTAATAAAGAGAGAGAATTTATTTGATATCCAAAACCAAGTTCAATCAACACAAAGGCGAAATTGAGAATAATTCCAATTAGGAACTTCCTCCCCATTTCTAAGTGGTGATCGTGATGGTCGTGGTTATGCATTAAAGCCCTAGAACTTTTTCTTGAGGGTTTTTACCGTCAAGCATCATTTCAGGGTTTTCAAGTAATGTTTTTACTCTTACCAAGAAACTCACACTTTCACGACCGTCGATAATACGGTGATCGTAAGAAAGAGCCAAATACATCATAGGACGAATCACAACTTGACCATTTTCAGCGATTGGGCGTTCAATGATATTGTGCATACCCAAGATACCAGATTGAGGTTGGTTAATAATTGGGGTTGACATCATTGATCCAAATACACCACCATTTGTTATGGTGAAAGTACCGCCTGTCATTTCGTCAATGGTTAATTTATTTTCACGTGCTTTACCTGCAAGGCGTTTCACTTCCTTTTCAATTTCATCAAGCGACATATTTTCCGCAGAACGAATCACAGGAACCACCAAACCTTTCGGGGCGCTTACTGCAATAGAAATATCGCAGTAGTCATGGTAAACAATTTCTTCACCTTCGATAGATGCATTAACAGCAGGCCAATCTTGTAAAGCTATACAAACGGCGCGGGTAAAGAAGCTCATAAAGCCTAGACCTACACCAAATTGTTCTTCAAAACGTTTTTTATATTTTGCACGTAAATCCATTACTGGCTTCATGTTTACTTCATTGAATGTAGTTAACATGGCTGTTTCATTTTTGGAAGCTACCAAACGTTTAGAAACAGTTTTACGCAAATTGCTCATTTTTTCTCTACGTGCATTTCTGCCGGTAGATTTAGAACCAGATTGTTTTACACCGCCAATTTTAACAATGGCTTCAAGTGCATCTAATTTGGTTATTTTACCATTAGAACCAGTGCCTTTAACTTGAGAAGGATCAATGCCATACTCTTGAAGCAATTGCAAAGCCATTGGCGAAGCAAGTAAATCAGAAGCAACAACCATAGCAGGTTTCACATCAGCAACAGGAGCTGCTGCTTTCGCAGGAGCCGCTTTTTCTTCTTTTACTGCAGCTACAGGAGCGGCAGTTGGAGTTGCAGAAGCAGGTCTTGCAGCCTCTGTATTAATTACAGCAATAACAGTATTAATGGCAATGGTATCGCCAATATTACCAATTAGTTTTTCAACAACGCCAGCTTTTTCAGCATTCACTTCAAAAGTAGCTTTGTCGCTTTCGAATTCAGCAATTGGGGCATCCATTTCAACCCAATCACCTTCTTTCACTAACCAATTAGCAATGGTTACTTCACTTACGGATTCGCCCGGTGCGGGCACGATAATTTCAATGGCCATAGTTTGAGGCTAAAAATATTGGCAAAGTTAAGGTTTTTAAGTTGAGATTGCTGAATTATCTCAACAAAAGCAACAACATATATGTTATTCACTCAACAAACATAAAAAAAGGGGCTTAAAGCCCCTTTTAAGTTATATTTTAAAATTGTTTATTTAAAAAGCATGTAACTCATTCCGAAATGCAACTGGTAATACCAATCGTTTAAGCCATTTGTTGAACGTGGAATATTTTTCCCAATTTTATCTTTAAAACCATTGCCTGATATTTTATTCATATCCGCTTGAGAGATATTGTCATACTTTGTGAAAGCCGCTTCAACCATTCTATTATAATCTCCACCAAACCACATTCCAGGTCCATAGTCATCCAAATAATCTGTTGAGGAATATACAACCTTCATTTCTCCTTTTAGTGCAAATCGTTTCATCAAATAGGTTAAGCTAAATGAGGTCCCAATATTGAAAGCAACACTACTATAAGGTGTATTTCCAGGTAAGAAATTTTGTCCTTCACTACCCAACAATCGCAAATTCCAAAGATGTTCAGAATTCATTCTGGCTTCATAAGCGCTTCTCGTTTCCTTATTCCCTTGATTTGTATAAGCATATCTATAAGGTGTGAAATATAAAACACCCAAACTCAACCCAATTGAAGGAACGATCTTAGATTTTTTACCCTCATCAATATTATACGAACGCAAATGCCATTGTCCTTCAAATTCCACAATACCCATTTTTGTTACAAAATGTACAGGATAAGAATTCGGTGAAACTTGAACTGGATTATAAGAACTGTCGTCATACGACATTAATGGTTTGGTACCCGAAAATAATCCAATTGAATACAAATTGTGAATTGAAATAGTAGAATAATACCCACTAATCTTCATGCTAAATCTTGAGTTAAGATTAAATTGCTGATACAAACCAAAGCTCAAATCAACATTAGAAGGCAATAATTTTTCACCATATTTGGCTTTGATATCTCCACCACCATAAATGGAACCACCGCCCCAAACACCAAGTTCCCAAGTGTTTAATTTTCTTACAACTTCACCTTTTCCTCTGAAGGTAGGCAAATTAACATTTAAACCAATTACATCTGATTGTTCTTGACCTGCACCATCTATTTTTTTCTCATTTAAAAACTTATTATACTGAGCAGTATCAATTTTTGCCAATTCCAATAATTTATCATTGTTCGCAATGAACTTAGGAATATTTACTTGTTGACCGTTTGCCAAAATTCCTTTTGCAGGTAAACCTTGTATATAATTCAATTGAATGGTATCACCTTTTCTAGAGGTTGTATAATCAACTTTATTTCCAGCTGAATCAAGTAGTTTGGTAAATGAAGGATTACCAATTACCGTCATATTAACCTGACCAAAATTATGAGAAATGCTTTTTATCACATCGGTTGAACCGCTTTCATTCATTGATAATTTCTTGTCAACAATAATGGCAGGGATTCTATTGTCGGTATGTTTGTCATAAATGATATCTTCAGATGTATTAGATTGATAAATTTTATCAATATTCATTGAAAAAGATCCGTTACCAGCAGTAGACACACCCACCGGGCTTGATCCAGCATAGTTTCTAGTAAAACTTAAAGAACCAACTTTAATATTAGATGATTTATAAAGTGATGCAAAATCAAAATGCAATAACCCCAGAGCATTCACATTTCCAGTTACATTATTATCTGAAAAACTCAAATTATCTATATTGTATTGAATGCCGTCTGAACCAACATTTTCCAACAAAATTCCAGCGCTATTGTTGATGAAAGTACTGTTTTCAATTGTGAAATCAATTTTTCTTCCATCTCGTAAATCTGTTAATGGAGAAGCAACATAAATTAATGGTTCACCAGAAATAGAATTCCAAACGGCAATATTTTTCAAGGAAATTTCTTTTCTATGCCAGAAAGGATCAAATCTCAACGGTTGAATCAAACCTTCAAACTTCACATTGTTTAGTTCAACAGTTGATTCATAATTGGATCCGGTAATTACTATACCCAAACCCGAAATCCCATCTTCAATATTTTTAAAGATCACAGGATTAGATTCAGTTCCTTTCACATTGATTGAACCTTCAACTTGAAGTACTGCACCTGAACCAAATTCAACCACTGTACCAGCTGGAATTGTTAAGGTTTCCCCAGCAGGAACTATCTTAATATCTGCAATTTTTATGACAGACTGTCCTAACAAATTATTGGCAGCAACAGCCAATATGAAAAATAATATTTTATTTAGACGTAAGGTCTTCATGATTTGATAATTTCAATTAATAATGGTTGGGTTATTTTGATTTCTTTTGAAGTAGTTTTTATTTCAACTTCATTGATTAATATATATTTCAATTTAGCAATATCTGTGCCACCTAAATCAATTTTACCAGACTGTATAGACTTAGTTTCACGATTCGCTCCAATCAAAGTATAATTCACTTTAGAAATGTCATATTTGTATGAATTCATATCTGGATGAAACGCACCGATTGAAATTGTTTTTGTTTGGGAAATTCTGTTGATTGAGATTTTATTGTCAGACGCACCATTTATCATGATTTGAGGTGTTGGAATATCTTGAACATACAAAGAATCCAGCAATAGAACCTGGCCATTTGAACTTGCAACTTGAAAAGCGCACCATCCAGCAGTTTGTGGAGTAAAATCAATATTTCCCATAGACTGAGAAATTTGTGACCCATCTGCACACGTACAAAAAACCTTATCTGCTTTTAACACATTGGTATATTTTACCGATGCTTTTTTACCTACATAGAATGTTTGTAATGCATCTTTTTTATCATCAGTAAAACCAGCAGGAATTACAGTAATGCTTAACTTGTCAATAACTCCTTTAGAATTAAATTCAACATTATATTGTCCAGTAGTTTTAGGAATGAAAAACAACGTATCACCTTTCCATTTGTAATCATTTATAACGGTTCCATTCAAATCGAACTTTACTTTGATTTCGGATTTTTTTGCAATCACAAAAGTTGCTGTGTCACCGGGCTTCAACACATCAAGGTTATAAGCCAACAAAACAATTTTATCTGCTTTATCACCTTTGATATCTAATTCAATTGCCCCATTTAGTAAATTCAAACGCAATCTCAATTCAGCAAGTAATGTTTTAACTACAGCTGCAGGCGCATGTTTGAACTTCCATTCAGCCCATAAAATTGATTTATTGCTTTTTAAACCATTTTCCAAATCCCCACTAAATAAAGTTTCAAACTCTTTTCTTTTGGGATTTGTAGCTGGTAAGCTAGCAAAATAATTTTTTAATTCAACAAATTTGGCAAATAGATAATCTGCCTTTTTATCCCGGATAAAAAATTGATCTGAAACCGCATAACCCGTAGGTTCATTAATGGTTTTGGTTTTTTCATTGTAACCTACGGCCTTGGTATAATCTGTTTCAATTTGGTCCACTGCATCAAGTGCCGCTTTGATTTGAATTACAGAAACGGTTTTGGAAGTAGTTGAATTCAAATAATCAGCAACGGTTGGGTTAATTCTTAACCATTCAATTGGAATTTGAATAATGGACAAGGAAATAAACAACAAGTATAACAAGCTTATCAAGCGAAAACGCAAATTCTTTGCTTTTGAGATTCTTACAAACTTTGCCATCTTATTTCACCAAAATTATAGGCTGACCTATTTTAGCAGATCCGCTTTGTTGTCCAACTAATTTAATATTATCAAATATTACAGTGCTTCCAGCAGGTGCCTTCGCTTCCAAATCTCTCAATTCATTTCTTAAATACCTTGTAGCACTTTTCATTGTTTGTTTATTGCCCAGAGGGTCTACAACTGTCATTTGAAAATTAACTACCTGCCAAAAAGTATTGGTAGATTCAAGCCTGTTGGCTTTGTCTAAACTTGCCAATTGACCACTGATGTCCATCAATCCAACTTCAATTGCACCTGGATCGCGGGCATACAATATAACTTTGTCAACCACTTCATTGTCAATTTTCATTTGAATTTCAAATACCCCAGATTCTGAAGGCGTAATATATAAAGCATTTTTAATTCTAACCACAGAAGCCTTGCTAGAAACGAATGTTACTCCTTTACTAGGAATATATTGTGAATCAACGCTTAATATACACTTTGACCCAACAATCACATCCAAATTCGAGCGTTCCATAATAAAACGAAATTCTGGTTTCAATACATTAAACCCACTTAGCAATCGCTTTTCACCCAAAATAACTTCTAATGAATAATTGCCTGGCTTAGATGGATTGTAGTTTATTGAATAAATTGAGTTTGACGTTTGTTTCACCTCAACCAAATTGCCATTAATTTTCACAGTAGGAATTAGACCAGTTTTATCTGGTTTGATTGATAAAACCAATGTTTCACCTAATACCAAAGATCTTCTAAATTTTTCAATAAAGTTTGCATCATTAATGGTAATCAGTTCAAATTTCGGCAAATCAATATTTTGGTGAGTCAATTCAACCAAAGAATTATAAAGGAATACTGTTTTGAAATGTTCAAAAAGACTTTTAACTACTCCATTGGGAGTTTCCTTAAAGAAAAACTCAATTGTTTTAAAATTATTCTGACTAAAATCAATCAAACTAACCAAATCGCTTGATAAATCTTTTTTAGAAAATTTAGCAAACGAGGATAAATATTTATTCAAAATACCTTGCACGGTAGCAGATAAGGGACCTCTTCTCACTGTTTTTTCAGCAAAATTATTTTCCTTTATTTTATCACCTTTAACCAAATTCTTTTCCGCATACGTTGCATACTCCGTTTCTAATTTATTTAAATCATTAAGACATTCTAAAGTAGTATTCTTTAAATCTAATTCTTGAGGGATTTCAGATTTAAACGACTTTAGTTTGGTTAACAACCTTTCATTCAATTCAGTTTGTGTAGTTGCAAGTTTGGTGTAGTGAATAACGTATTGTCCTGGGCTCGAGAAAAATAAAAACAAAATAAAAACCAGATACAAGAAAGACAATTTCTTGAACGATAGATTTTTAGAATGTGTTATTTGTATGGTAGATCCCATTGAAAATATTATTTTCCGCCTAAAATGTTATTGTATTTATCGTTAATTTGACGCAAATTGCCGTTATATGTCGACATTAACTCATTAAATTCCGACATTCTATTTTGCATTTCAGCTGAATTTTTGGCGTTTGCCTCCATTTCAGTTTTAATTTGTTGAACGCTACTGCTCATTGATTTCATTTGAGCATTTAATTCAGTAATCGTTGCACTGAATTGCGTCATTGCATCATTGTAGGCATTTGTATCAGGAGATGCAGTGCCTTGGTTTTGCAATTGAGGAAATACGTTTTCCCAATTATATTCTTTATCTTCAGTTTTTCTTTCAAACGCTGAGATCAAGAATACAATAGCCTCAATACTCAAACCTAGGATAAATAATTCGTTAGCAAACTGCCAACCCAAGAATTTAAACATGGCACCAACAAGTACCACCGCAGCACCAAATCCATAGACAAAGGTGATTGCATCTAATTTTCCTTTCGGTTTATTATTCATAACTTATAATTTTCGTTTTTTTTTGTGAATGATATTATTTTTTTAACAAATGAGTTTGGAAGTCATTCCAATTGGCAGTGTTTTGTTTTAAGGCCTTTTGTGTTGAAGAGCGTGTTACCGTAATGGCTACAATTACCACAGCAATTAAAGCCAAAACAAAGTATATCAATTGATTATTGAATCTTTCATCCAATGTATCTTGCACCCCTTTAACCGTTTCATTTTGCTTTTCAAACTTTTTTGCAAACTCATCTAAAGCCAAATTCATTGCACGCTCATTTTGCGCTTGCAATTCTTGCGATTTGGTGATTTCAGCTTGTAATTTGTCTGTCATTCCAGACACCGCATCTTCAAGCTTTTTATTACTTTTCTTTACTGAACTTAATTCATTCAATAACTTTTGATTACGAACTTCAAGAGCCTTGATTTTTCTGTCTAAATCAATATCCCTTTCTCCTTGACCAAAAGCCAATATAGGAGCAATTAGTAACAAAATAGTAGTTAAAAATTTCATATTTATTTTTTAATTTATACCGCAAATATAGATATAATTCTCGTTTTTTTATCAAATTCAAATTAGTCAAGTTATTATATAATTGTTAAAATCAATTTCCATAACTTGATATTAAAACTCTAATTTGTCAAATTAAATAACTTGGTTATTGTTTTCCCATTATCCAAACGCATTCTTAAATAATAAATTCCTGTTTTAAACGATTTACAACTATATTGATTTTTGTCAATTTCAAATTGATCCATCCTTTTTATTAATCTTCCGCAATCATCTAATATCTCAACGGAAATAATTTTGAATTTTTCATCAGATTTAATAGAAAATTCACCTCTCGATGGATTAGGGTAAACACTAAAATTAACTTGAGTGAAATCAATCGTTTTTAATATGTCGGTTGTATTGAATAGTCTTGCTGAGTATATTCCATTGCCATGCGTTGCCAAAGCAACCGTTCCATCTTTTAATCGAACATCAAACATATCGCAAACCATATTGCCGATTTCTCCACTTGCTTGTTGCACCCAAACGGTTGAAGTACCTTTTAGTGTATCTGTTGCAAAAAAGCCAGTACTTGTGGCCACTAAATAAATTTTGCCGTTTTCAACGGGCACAATAGAAACCCAACGAATAGAAGGTCCATTCCCAGAACCATTTGCGTTTTGTTCTAAATTCCCCGAAGCTTTTGTCCAAGTTTTGCCGGCATCCATTGAGCTAAATAAACTATAAATACCATAATTAGAATAAGACACCATTACATGGTCGCCATTGGTTGGATCAGCGGTGATACAACTCACGTTTCCTATTGGCAAAACTACATTGCTCGTAATATCAACTGCAATCATTTGGCCTTTGTTTGCGCTGTCTACCCTGTAAACTTTTCTATTTGAAGCACCGTAATACACTCTGTTTGCCGGTGTTTTACAAACATGCAACGCCGTAATTGTTACATTTGCCAAAGAAACCGAATCTTTTGCTTTTGTCCAACCCAAAGAAATTGAATCATTTTTATTATCAAGAACAATTTCATTCAGTTTATCGTTTCTCCATAAATATTTCCCTCCAGCCAAATACATGATATTATTGTTGTTTGGATCCAAAGCGAATGGGTTAATAAATTGATATTTTCCAGCGCCTATTGGATCAATTCTTCGGTATGCAACCCTATTCATTGAATTGTCAATTTGCGCTTTTACCATTTTCCCTTGTTGCTTAGATAAATAAAAATTCTTAGCACCATCATCAATTGCATTATAAGCACCATCACCAAAGTACACAGATTGCCACGGCGATTTCAAATCGAAAGAATTTGTCATTAAGGAATTATTATCTTGTGCACCTGCAATCAAAATATTGCTCATTTCTGTACCGTGGTCTAATGCAACCGTATAAAATTGCGTGGTTAAGTACCCATTATTCAATGACTCCCAAACAATTGAATCCATTAAATTGTTGTTGGTTCTAAATACTCCCCCGTCATTTGCATTGATCATTTTATTTGGATTTGAGGGATAAAAAGTCAAATCATGTTGGTCGGGATGGTGATTTGGGTATGTTCCT
>CANKVM010000075.1 GCA_947487175.1 Flavobacteriales bacterium
TCAATCCCGAATCAACGTCACTGATCCTTTGATTTCTTGTGGGGTTTTATTGCTGCCGTTTAGGTAGAATCGGTAAATTACAAAATAGCTGCCGGCAGGACAATCGGCGCCGGTGTTCATGGTTTTGCCGTTCCAAAAATTGTTGGTGTTTTGAATGGATTCTTGGCTTTTTTCAAATACCAAAGCACCCCAACGGTTGTAAATGAGAATGTCATAGAGGAAGTTTCCTCCTTTATGGCCAATGTATAAATTGTCGTTTTTGCCGTCGTTGTTTGGAGTGAACACATTGAATAAGAAATAGGCCAACTTGTAAATGTTTACTTTTTGACAAACGGTGTCTTTACAGCCCATTGAATCTTCTACAGATAAACACACTTCAATTTCTTTGTCTTCGGTGTTATTGTATGTGTGTTGAGCTGTTCTATCGGTGTTATTCGAATTGCCATCGCCAAAATTCCATATAAATTTCATAGCGTTATTGCTGTTATGCGCAAATCTGATACTTGGTGCTAACGACGAATCAATGCTAAAGTTTGCGGTTAGCAAACTTGGAGTTAGTAAAATGGTTACAACCGAATCACAGCCGTGGTAGGTAATTAAAGTATCGGCAAAATTAGCGGGAGTTTTGATTTTGGTTCCTTTGAAATTAAAGGTTTGACCCTTACAAAGGGTATATTTTAGTTGTGTTTTTGAGGGATTGTAAAAAACGATATTTCTGGTAATCACCGAATCACATCCCCAAAAAGTGAGAAAGGAATCAATGTGCACGCTTGTTTTGGTGTATGTTTTGCCAGAAAAAAATATGGTATCGCCCAAACAAAGTTTATAATTTTTCTTATAATTGGTATCGGAATGCACAAAAAGCTGTGTGTTAATGATGGAATCACAACCCAAATAATTCGTTAAGGTATCGGAATAATTACCTGATTTTAGGTGTTTAAATTTACCAACAGCAAATTGGCTGCCCCTACAAATATGTGCAATTTGTGATTTAGTAGTACCTGAATATTTTACAAACCTCCAAATAATAGAATCGCAGCCATTGAATTGAGCAAAAGTATCAATGAATTCAATATCTGAGGTTACTGATTTTAAACCAAATTTGAGCGTATCGCCAACGCAAGCCAAATATTTAATACTGTCTTTTTTAATGGGTAAAAATAACAACGAGTATTTCACGGTTGAATCACATAAAATTCGATTGGTAAGGTGATCTGTAAAAGTAGTGTCTTTATAAAAATTGCGGTTTCTAAGTTCAAACACTTGACCGCCACAAAGGGTATCTTTTACGAGGGTAGTGTCGTTTAAATTGGCAATAAAAAGAGCTTTTTGGTAGTTGCCATTACAATCGTAATTTTGAGCAACGAGGAGTTCAATGGTGTCGTGGATGTTGGGCTTAAAAAGGGTGTCGGTAGATTTGAATTTTTTATTGATGACCCGAAGAATAGAATCCTTTTTGTATGATTTTTTAACCCATTTGAAGGTGTAGGTTTGGTTAGAATCGCCTGCAGTTACCGAGGCCAAATAATTTCCTTGGCAAAAGGGGATGGTTTTGGTAGCCACTTCAAAGGGTTTGTAACGGCATTTTAAATTGAACGAGGTTGCCGCAACAAAACTATCGCCTGAAACAAAGAGGGTATTGGTGTTTTCATTCAAGCGCACATCCATGGTATTGGATGAGGTGTTTTGAATAAACTTCACACAAGTATCGTAATGGAATTTGCTTCCATCAAAATGAAGAATATGCACGTTGGTGCTGTCGCCACCAAGGTAAACGTTATTGCAATTGTCAACAGCAATTCCTTCCTGTCCAATGGTATATCTAAGATGTGACAGGCCAGTGTGATATTTGATTGAATCTACAGCCAAAATCTTACCCGTGATTTTATCTAAAGCAATGTATCGTTTTCCATCGTAAACAAATACATATTTACCATTTACCGCCAAACAATTGTTTCGTGTTGTAATTCCTTCCCATCTACTTAAATTAGGGTAGTTGCCAGCTTCTGATAAGCCACTATATTTGGTAAGATCAGTTTTGTAATAATTGGTTTTTAAATCTTTAAGTGGTTTAATCAAATAAACCTTAGTAGTACCAATTGTTTTTGGGGGTTTTAAATTCAAACTGTCCAAAACAATTTCTTTTTCAATATAATTTAAAATTGTATATAAATATCCATTTTCGTCCACAATAGAACGGGCAACATCATGGCTATTAGAAATATAGTTGTGTGAAATGTTGTAGAATTTGGGACTAGATGAACTATCATTTTGTGAAATTGAATAGTAACTGTCAGTATGGTAAATTCCACCACCACTGGCAATAATAGAAGTGTCTTTGCAATACAAACTTAAATCCCAAATTTCTGTTCTAAACCGTTCTGATTTCCCAATAAATGAGTCATAATTTCCATTAAGGTTTAATCGAACTATTCTTGCTCCATATCCCGTATGTTCAGCACCGGTTGCAACAAAAATCTTTGATTTGTTTTTGTCAATTAAAAAGCAACCGGGACTTGGATCATAAGGTCTAAATTGACTTGAATACCAATTTATTGCGGGTAATTGGCCAGAAAAAATCCATATTAAATTTCCCTTTATGTCGTATTTCGCAATTTGGGGATAAACTTTGCCAACACTCAGAATATAGACATTGTTATCATTGTCAAAATCTTCATGCACAATCAAGTTTCCATAATCTTTGTAGAAACTGCCAGCAATACTTTTGAATTTGGTAATTTTGGATAAAAAAGGGTCAATTACTATGGTGTCTTTAATCTTTAGTTGAGGGATATTGAACCGAATTTCATTTTCAAAAGATCTAAACGAACATGGTATATTTATACCGTTGATAGTGTGTGCTTTTAAACCAAAATCACTTATCCAATAATTGTTTAGGTCAATTTTGACAGAATGCGGTTTTACAAATGTTTGTTTGTTGTACTTGATTTTAATGTCATTTGAATTGGCGCCAGGGTTTAGTACAAATGAGTATTTGATTAAGGCATTGGAGTTTTTAGAAATTTCAATAATGAAATCTATGTTGGGATAGATATTCCGATAAATAACTTTTTCGTAACCTCTTGAATTCCAACTTTCAGGGCCATAGGTATAATAATGTTTTGAGGGATAAAATGCTTCGATGATGGGATTGGGATTTGCATTGACCAATTGCATTTCCATGGTATCAAATTGTAATTGAAATCTTTTTTCCGCTTCGTCGTATTCAAATTTATTATCTCTTTCTAACGCATCTAAGATTCCTTTTTTCTCTTCTGGGTGATTAGAATTTTCAATAGAAACCCATCTTAAAGTAAATCCTTTTTTCGAGAGGAACACATTGTTATTTCCTGTCCAAAGCACAAAGGCAGGCTCCAAAGTTGGGTCCTGCCATTGTCCATTATTTTCAATAAAACACTTATTCGGAAATGGGTTTTTATTTACAAAATGTGTTTGGGCATTCAGATTTTGGACCCAAAGGCCGAATATACACACTAAAAAGCCTGTCCAGAAAGTATAGAAATATTTAGAAAATGTAATTTGCATTTGTGTATTCTACGAATATACAAAGAGTTGAGTGTTAGATAAAAATATTAATAACTAACTTCAATTAAATAATCTGCAATGCCTGCAGGGTCTATTTGAATGGTTGCTTTAAATTGATGTAACACATAACCCATACCTACGCAATTACAATTTATTAATGTAGCAGTTCCATTAATGGGTATTTTGAAATTCTGAGGACTGCATAATGGGATATTGATAAATTCTATTGAGTCTGGTAAAGCTACTGAATCGGTAAAATAATAAGGTGATGTTGAAGGTAATTGCTTGTTAATATTCACGGGATAACTATAAGTAATTATCCCTGATTTTGAAGTTCCTCCTCCAAAAATTTGGTAAGTACCACCACAATCGGGGTTGTTCGGAATTTCTTGAATCCGATATGTGTAAGTTTGTGCTTTAGAAAAGCCAAAACTGAATAAAAAGATTAAAAACAATGAAATTGTTTTTGCGTTTAGAAATAATCCTGATGTTTTTTGATTTTGTGTTTTCATCGTTTTTTAAGTTTTAAGGTGAAAAACAAAAATGAAAACTAATTTTTACAATTGATTGATGCAATTACATCTATCTCAAAAACTAGGCTTTTTTTATTACCAATATTGGTAATGCATTTCGAAAAAAGTTAATTGAAAGTTTTCTTTTTTGGGAAGGTTAGTGTTTCGATGATTTATTTTAGCACCAAATCAATTTCTTTTCGTTTCTTTGAATGGATATTCATTCTCAGAAATAGATTTTTGTGGTTCGGTTATTTGTAAATAAGTTAACGCTTAAATATCCATTTGTAAATGGAGTAGGGCTGCTGTTTGCAGTTAAGTTGCTTTATTTGTTTTTGGGATGGGCGCTTAGCAACGATCATTTTGCAGAAGGATTGGCTGTGTTTACCAGAAACGATTCGTTTTGGTATCTTAAAATCTTTCAAGAAGGCTATCCATCCGTCCCTCCAAAACTATGGGTGTGTGATGCCTTTCCTTTCTTTCCTTTGTATCCCGTTTTATTGAAAATTACCAGTCTTGGCATCTTTAACTTTGATGTCTCTGCCTTTTTATTGGGTTTTATATTGCTATTTCTCTTTGCAAAAGGGATTTCAAAATTGGAGTATTTTCAAAATGATCAAAGCAAATTCATTTCATATCTCATCGTTTGGCTGGCTTTGCCTTTCCATTATTTCTTCTTTGTAAATTATACCGAATTGCTGTTTCTCACCATTGTGATTTGGATTATGGTGAGCATTGAACAAAATAAATCCATTCAACTCTCAACGCTGTTGTATTTGCTCGTATTGTCCAGACCAACAGGATTGGTAACGGCTTTTCTAATATGGATATGGAAAGTGCTTCTCAAAAATGAAAAACGAAATCTTGTAAAAAGCGTTTTTAGCAAGAAATCTTTGCTGTTTCTTACCGCTCCATTTTCGCTGCTATCGTATATGTTTTATTTGCATTTTCACTGCGGAGATGCTTTTGCCTTTAATCACTCTGTGATTACGTGGGGAAGGACATGGGGAAATCCCCTCAGGGGATTTTTAGACCTCAGGGACTGGAATTATTATGTGTTAACAGGAATGACCATTGTGCTTTTACTGTTTACCGCCGTTTATACCCGCAAGCTAACATTGGGACAAAGAATATTTCAATGGGGAATGGCCATCTTTCCTTTGTTTTCAGGGTTGTTGGTGTCTTACTACCGATATTTTATGGTAATCTATCCCATACAGTTTGTTTGGGCCAATGAAATCAACGGAAGTAAATACAAGAAATGGGTGATTGCCCTTTTGTTTGCCATTAACCTAATCACCTTTGGTTATTGGGTAATGAACCACGGAATACTTTCGTATTAAGCCAATTCTTCTTCAGGAACGTCGGTTACACCAATCTCTGCCAAATCATTCTTTTCTACCACTAGGTTGTCAATAATAAACTCCTGACGTTCAGGCGTGTTTTTGCCCATGTAGTAATTTAATAATTTTTCGATGCTGGCTTCTTCCTTCAAAATTACTGGTTCTAAACGGATATCTGGACCAATGAATCGTCCAAACTCGTCGGGAGAAATCTCTCCCAATCCTTTAAATCGGGTAATTTCAGGTCTAACACCCAATTTGCCAATTGCGTTTACACGTTCCTTATCGCTGAAGCAGTAAATGGTTTCTTTTTTGTTTCTCACCCTGAAAAGAGGTGTTTGAAGGATGTATAAATGTCCATTTCTTACCAAATCAGGGAAAAACTGCAAGAAGAATGTCATCATGAGCAAACGAATGTGCATTCCGTCTACATCGGCATCTGTTGCCAATACAATTTTATTATAACGCAAGTTTTCTAATGATTCCTCAATGTCTAAGGCGTGTTGAAGCAAGTTGAATTCTTCATTTTCGTAAACCACTTTTTTCTTAAGTCCGTAGCAGTTCAAAGGCTTACCTCTCAAACTAAATACGGCCTGCAAATCGGGGTTTCTACTTTTGGTAATTGATCCACTTGCCGAATCTCCCTCCGTAATAAAAAGAGTGGAATCGTAGCGTTCTTCTTTCTTTTCGTCGCCGAAGTGAATGCGACAATCTCTCAACTTTTTATTGTGTAAATTGGCTCTTTTTGCACGCTCTTTCGCCAATTTTTGAACCCCTGCCATGTCTTTGCGTTCTCTTTCATTTTGAAGGATTTTTTTCAGCAGTGCATCGGCAGTTTTCGTATTTTTATGCAAATAATCGTCTACCTGTTTTTTGATGAAATCAAGAACGGCAGACTTTAATGAAACGCCATCTGGACTCATTTCAGTGCTTCCCAATTTGGTTTTTGTTTGACTCTCGAAAACTGGCTCCATCACACGCACACTGATTGCAGCAGTGATAGAACTGCGGATATCGGCAGCTTCAAATTCCTTTTTGTAAAAGTCGCGGATGGTTCTCACAAAGGCTTCTCTAAAAGCAGCCAAATGTGTTCCTCCTTGGGTGGTGTACTGACCATTTACAAAAGAATAATATTCTTCACCATACGCATCTGTGTGGGTGAAGGCCAATTCCATGTCTTCAGTTTTTACATGAATAACAGGATATAATGCAGCCTCAGTGGTTACTTTGGTTTCTAAAAGGTCTAACAATCCTCGGCGTGAAGCATAAGAATCGCCGTTGTATTTGATGGTTAAAGCACTATTTAGGTAGGTGTAGTTTTTGATTTGATCACGGATATATTCTTGAATATATCTGTAATTTTTAAATACAGAAGCATCCGGCTCAAAAGTGATATAAGTGCCATTTGTTTCGGTTGTATCTGTTTCTGGCGAATCAAGAACGAGTTCACCGCATTTAAATTCTGCGCGTTTGGTTCTGCCATCTCTAAAACTTTGAACCACAAAATAAGAGCTCAATGCGTTGACGGCTTTGGTACCAACCCCGTTCAATCCCACAGATTTTTGGAAAGCTTTGCTGTCGTATTTACCCCCGGTATTGATTTTTGATACGCAATCAATTACTTTACCCAAAGGAATACCGCGGCCAAAATCACGCACTTGAACACGTTTGTCATCGATGTTGATTTCTATTTTTTTACCATTGCCCATGACGTGTTCGTCGATACAGTTATCAACGATTTCTTTAATAAGCACATAGATACCATCATCTACTGAAGTTCCATCGCCCAATTTACCAATGTACATTCCCGGTCGGAGCCTGATATGTTCCTTCCAGTCAAGACTTCTAATTTCACTTTCGGTATATTGTGGCTTTTGAATTTCTTCGCTACTCATGATTACAATAATAAATTTACTTCTTCAAAAGCTACACAGAAGTTTTTCACAAATTGGTGGAATGTCAATAATGACGTAATTTTGCAGGCATGAAAAAAATGAATTTTCGATTAATTGCTGTCTTAAGTGTTATCTCAATTGTAGTTGCATTGTCATCTTGTAAGTCAAAATTAGATAAATCTTTAGAATTGATTACTCCATTTGAAAAGTATATCACGGGTAAACTTGTTCTAGACAGTATTCCTCAGCAATTTGATACCGTTTTATATCGTTTTGTGCAGGACTTTCCAAAGCACAACAAGAGCATTTCATACCTCTATGCCGCAAGTCAAATCGCTGAAAAACGTGGAAACGGTCCTAAAGCGGCTGAATATTCTGCTTTTTATATTGATCAATATCCCTCAGAGAAAAAATACAGAATGGAATTGGCTGTCGTGGCAGGTCATTATTACGAAATGAATACCCAATTCGAAAAAGCGTTGAAATATTATGATATTTTGGCAAATGAATTTCCTACTGAACCCATTGCAAAACAGGCAGCGGTAACCGCTAAAATGATCCGTTTGGGATTAATTACGCCGGAGCAACAATTGGAATATTTGAAGCAACAAATAGTGAAATAAATTTTGCCTAATACGGCGAAATATACTTGTTGTCGGTGCTTTTTTTCTTTTTCTTAAAATCGCCTCTTTTCCAAGCATCAAAAAACTGCATCCAGGCAACGGGGCTTAAGAAATTTTGTGGAGGTGCTTGTTTGTAGTAATAAAGTTGGTTTGCCCTAGATTGCGCCAAGAACTGTTGCGAAGCAACTGCATCGGCGGGTCTGAGTTTTAACTCTTCTTTTAAGGCCTCTTGCTCTAGATTCTTCCTTGCTCTTTCGTAAGCGTCGTCTGGAATGTCTGCAGTTACAAAAACATGGTTGAACATTGATTTCAATGGCATTGCCTTGATGTAAATGGTAGACAAATGGATGGTGTCTTGGGTCATTAATTTCACCACATTATAACGATTTCCAGACAATGTATCAGGCACCACATGCCAAGATCCAACTTTTTCAACCAAAGAGAATAAAATGGTATCGCCTTTTTTCACAACCACGTCGAAATGTCCATATTGGTCGGAATATCCGATCAAACCTCTGCGGTTGCTGCGGATATTTACATAGGGAATTGCCTTTAAACTATCGGAAGTTAAAACCAAACCAGTGAATAAGATATATGGATTTCTTTCTTTTCCAGGTTGTGCAGTCAAATTTTTGCTAAACAGCGATATAAAAATTGCCAGGAATAGAAATATGGATTTTTTGCTTTTCAAGAGTCTGCTATTAGGCAATTGTCAATTGTCAAATGTACTTATTAATTTCCTTAAGGGATTAGCCATCCGAGGATAATTGCAAAAATAACGATAAACGGCGTTGGGACTTTTTTACTCATTAACATTCCAACGGTGGCAAAACATACAAAAATTTGAATCCAAAATTGCGTTGGGTTGTTTACTTTATTCAAGTTGATAATGAAGTTTTGATTGATAATCAAAGCAGCGGTAAGTATAAAGCCAACCGACATGGCAAAAATTCCACTAATTGAACGTTGTAAATAAACGGAGTTTTTTAGCCTTTCCCAAATTGGAAATGCAAACAGAACCAGAAGTGTTCCAGGCATAAATACCGCAATGAGTCCAATTAAACTGCCAAGTAATTGTCCTCCAATACCCGCCCCATTATTTTTCATGGCAATGGTGTTTGTATACACTGCAAGGTTGAAATTTGGACCTGGCAAAGCTTGAACCAATCCAATTCCTGTATTTAGTTCATCGAGGGACATTCTTTTTTTGTGATGGACATATTGCTCAACGGTCATTGCCGCGAGAACGTTTCCACCGCCAAATGAAAGAGCGCCCATTCGGTAAGTGTTTTCAAATAAAATGAGGGGCTTTAACAGCTTAGATTCTGTTTTGTATTTGGTTAGGAATAATCCAGTTAGCCCAACAACTGCAAAAATGGTGATGAAGATAGTAAGGTTTCTCCATTTGATGGGCAATGAGGCTTTGCGTTGAATTGGAGCATTGTCTGTTACCAACCAGGCGCTGACTGCTGCACTAATGATTACCCCAATTGGGAATATCCATGGACTTCTAAATAAAAAGCCGCCTATCCCTCCAAAAACAAAAATAGCAATGTTCAATTTCGTAGGCTTCATCCATTTGAACATGCTGTAAACGGCGTAAATCAAAAATCCCGCAACACAGGCTTCAATGTTTTGTAGCTGTTGTGATTGTAAGAAATTTGGCGATAATGCAAATAACGTTACAATCAATGCTCCAGGAAGTGCCCAAGCCAATAAAGTGAAAAATGCCAAAATAGGACCGCCAAGTTTTAATCCAATTGCCGTAATGGTTTGGGTTGTACTTGGGCCAGGCAAAATGCTACAAAAAGCATTGATTTCTATCAGCTCTTCTTGGGTAATGTATTTTTTCTTTTCTACCAATCTTTTTTGAAAATAAGGCAGGTGCATTTGAGGCCCACCGAATGCAGAAAATCCAAGCCAAAAAACCGAACGCAAGAAGCGAAAATGTTTTGCTTTTTGTATGTTTGCATTACGATTCATCAGATGATTTACAAAATAAGACAAATAACTACATTTTTTTCGGCCTTTGCCATATTATTTTTAACTTTTTCAAATTGCACCCAAACGGTGCAAAATACCGAAACGAAAAGAAGTGTCTGCATTCAAAAGGTAGATAGTTTGGCTTGGATGTTACAGTCAACCAGAAACTTATTTGTTTTTAAAATGGATGAATTTGTTGAACGCCAAGAAGAAATGAATGAAAATTTGACGAAAGTAAAATTCGTTTCAGCCAATAAACTTACCGAAGAAAACATGTCTGATGTTTCACAATACAACGCAATCTACAGAGTATACAAATCAAATGCCGGTAAATACAAGGAAGTTGTATTGGAAGCGGAGAATCTTTTTTATGAAATAAAAGGTGTAGAGCAAGAATTGAAAAAAGGCAAATTCGATAAGGAAATTGATGCGTTTTTGAAGGAATATAACCAATTGAAAATTGAGTTAAAGCACAACCACGAAGAAACGTTGGAAGTTACTGAAAAATTAAGATCTGTTGAGCCTACTTTCATGAGAATTGCGCCGGCAGTTGATAAAATTATGGAATCAAATTTTCCGGCTAAATAATATTTGTTGGCTTTTTGCAAGTTGGATATTTGCTAAAAAAGGATTCAACTTTTTCTAATTTCATGACCTTGAAATTAATTAATTCCATTTCATCCATTGTTTTTGGTTTGTGCTGAATGAGCAATGATAATTTGCTTGCTTCATCCATAAATTGCATGAAGTTTTCCAAACCGTAACATTCAACAAGTCGAGAAAATATATAATTCACAGCCCATTCGTTTGGGTGCGCCAAATTGTCTTTGTAAAAACGGTAGTCTTTGAGTTCCTCTTGGAATATTTCAAAACTTGGAAAATAAAGTGCATCGTTATTTTGTTGAAGGAATTCTTGAAGGGCAACAACCAGCAAAGATTTGCTCAGCAGGTTTTCGGAAATCCCATCGCGTAAATGTCGTACCGGGCTAATGGTAAAAATGATGTTGCAACGGGTATTTACCTGTCTAATTGACCGTTGAATTTGAATTAAACTCTGTTTAATTTGATCTAACGAAAGCAGTTCTTTAGAAAATTCTTTTTGAGGGACTTTATGGCAATTTCCAACAAATGCATTGCTTTCAATGTGTTTGTAAACCCATGCACTTCCCAAAGTGATAAAAATGGTTTCAGATTGCTTTAACGATTGCATCAATTGCAACGATGATACTTCAATTTGTTTTAAAAGAAGTTCTTTGTTTGCATGCTGAAAACTAGAATCAAACAAAAGTGCGTGGTGGTTTTTTTGATGT
>CANKVM010000076.1 GCA_947487175.1 Flavobacteriales bacterium
CATAGTGGTCATTGCCTGAAACGCCACTCAGTACAGCTACATTTATGCCTTTTAGATTCATATCGTAATCCATTTTATCGGTGTATTTTTTTTCATAATTGAATTCAGAAACCACAGCATCAATCACGCAGTACTTATTGGCTCCAGTTGTGGGCACAATCACATATACGTGCTGCCAAGAATCTTGGCTGTACTTGGTGATTCTGAATTTGTGAGGAATTTTTAAATTGGTGAGGATGCTGGAGGCAAAAATGCTCATGCAGTCACAGTCAACGCCAGTTGCTCTCTCGGCCCAAGACCTGGCAGGTCTTCTGAGTTGTTCCAAGCCACGTTTATCCAACTTGTATTGGACATACCCGTATATAAACTCCCAAATGGCCTTGCAGGTCTCATGGGTGGAAGGCCGCCTGAGCAATGGAGCGATTCGTTTGGTGTCGTCAAGGTATTTCCAAACGACTTTCTCCATTAACTCAACAGTATCCGTTACCTCTCCATCGTCGATGATGACGCGGTCACGCTCATCAGGTGGTGGGAAATAAGGATTATAGCGGCTTCCATCCTTGATGGCACGATAACCACTTGTAACAGTCTTGGTTGGTATATGTGCAAGTGCCCTCATTAGATGATTTTGGTAGGTTCAGATTGATAAAAAAGTCCATTCACATAGGTTGTAAAGGACATCTCCATAGGTATTCCTAGCTGCGCAACAAGGTTATTTTTATTGCCTGATTTAAAAGCCGCGATAACCACAGGAACTTTTGAAATGATATTTGTGATAAGACCTGAAAGGGTCACCCAATTGATTTGAAGTTCAATGGTATCGATTTTTGTAACACCGAGAGCTTGAATGATGATTTCCTTGTTCTCGGCATTGGATTGGGTGAGCAAATTGTTATTGCTTAGTACACTTACTACGGGCTTTGTAATTGTCACTTTATCCTTAGAGGGATTATTAATGGCCGCTTCCGTCCTAAAAGTGATGCCGCCTAAATTGACTGAATGAACACGAGGGTTAACCAATGTAATATTGGTTTGATCACCTACGTTTTGCATTTTTAGTAATCTAACAATGCCATAAACCGCAGCTGCTCCAAGTGTTATGCCAATCAATTTATTCATTGTCGTCGGAAGAATTTTCTTTGAAGAATTGATTGAGCTTTTTTGAAGCAGCGTCCAAGATGCGTTTAACCACATAGCCAGCAGCAGCCGATGCCGCCGCGTAAATAATAACAGTAGATAAGCCTGGTAGCGTAATAGCCAATAAAAGCGGCTTCGCCGAAATGGCCTTACCCACGCCACCTACAACCCCAGAGGCTGTAGTAAACAAGGCAGTATGTGTGTGATGTTGCATGAAGTCTTGCATCGATTAGGATACAAACTTCTAAATTGATTTTTTGAAGAAAGGCCGAATGAGGGTCTGTCATTCCCTGTAATGGTGTGTGTTGAAATATAAAGGTAAATTGTTATTTTTAATAACAATGAAACAGAAAATCAAATGGATGCTCTTATTGATCTTTGGGATTAGCATCATCGCAAATTTTAGTGCGTGTAGAAAAGACCATGCACTAACCGTAGAGTGGGTTTACATAAATGAAACTGATTCATCGATTTCATTTTTTCCACCACGAATCAACTTCAATCTTAACCCTAATTCATCATATTCGGAAATAGAAACAACTGAAGCCGACCAAAATGTTGAGATCAATGATGTTGGCGTACCTTTAAATGTTGATGTAATATTTTATAACAACAACCTATGCGATACTTTGAACGGAAAGTCAAAATTAGAATTAGGCCCAGCGTATATTGAAAACTATACCGTTGAAAAAAAGGGCGACAACAATTTTAAATGCACATTTCGATTTACCGATGAGACTATGAAGCGAGCCAAAATATGTAAATAATTGGCAATCTCATTGATTTTCTGTTGGAAAATCGAATCGAACCATCAAAACAAGTCACACCTGAAATTGTAAACAGTCACATTACCTACGACCGATTCCATATTTGATACCCAAACTTACCATGTAAATCGGTACATGTTGCAATTGACCATTTTCATACTTGGTTCTAAATGGTCCAAGGATGGGGTTATTATCTAACTTCTCATAATTGATACTGGCAGATAAGCCTAACCGCCTTCTGGGCAATCTATAAGTGTACTGAAAATTATAACAAATGCCTTGGCCAAGATAGAGATAGTAATTTTCAAAAGGGCTATCCTTACTGTAGGTTCGTGATGGACGAGCCATTGTAATGCCACAGCCGATATCTAACGATGAATTCGTTTTATTGAATATTCTATATTTAGGAAAAAACCGTACCTGTGTCAACTGAAAGGAAAGGTCTGTTACTTCAGTGATTGAATCGAGGATCATATAATGGGATATTCTTCTGAAACTGGAGTGGTCAAGAGAGAATTCCAATGAAAAATTCTTACCGGAAGCATCCAAGCCCAATGTTAAACCAGAATTAAACGGATAAGACCGGGTGAAGTTTGATCCATCCGAATATCTCTTATTGTATTTAAAACAATACGGCGATATTACACCCGCTTTAAAACTATAGATAATCGAATCCTTGGGAATAGCCTTAATTCCTGAAACGGAAAAAACTGTGATCAGTAAAATGGTTATTTTTTCTCTCATTTCAGAAAATGGATATAGGAAAAGCCCAAAATCAAGATATTTTGGTTACGCATCTCAATTGATGATCTTGTAATATTTCAAATTCCAATTGTGGTTTTTATCAGCATTTGTATTAGAATTCCAAGCTGTAATTTTTAGTTGGACAATACCCACATTTTTGGCGAAATAGTATTCTATGTTAGTTCTAGGATATAGATTTTTGAAAAAGGGGTGATTTGTGATTGGATGTGATTTAGTAGCCCTTGCCCTAAATACTCGCACGGTATCAAAAGTGAAATTGTTTAATTTATAGTTAGTAATCAATTTTACATATTTAGTTTCACCACCACTGCCACCAATTGCCTCAAGATTTGTATCATAAGGAGTGAAAAAAACAGAATTTCTACCACGACGCTTAATATCGTCATGAGTTTTCTCGGTGCTTAAATGATCACCTTCCTTTTTGAAATTTGTCTCATATGGAATACTATAGCCTGAAGAAAAATCAGAATAGAGGCTTCCTTCATTGCGACTCTTACGTTGAAAGCTCATCACCTCATAGTCAATATAATCTGTAGATATCCACCATGTGTAGCATTTGAGCATTACTTGCGTGTCAAGCTCTCCGGTACTATCGCATTCATATACCCACATACTCCCGGGTTTGAAGAATGTATAATTCCTCATTTCTCCGATGTAGAATTTCCCTAAATATTTCTGGGGCTCCGGTTCATCCGGCTCGCAGCTTGTTACAAAGAAAGAAAACAGCAGGATCATTGCTGTCAGTAATAATTTTCCTTTGTTGCTATTATGATTCATGATTCAAATGTTCATCATAAACAAATATATCAAATATGATTGAGCGAGCATCATCGCGAAAATTCATTGTTTATTGTACGATTTTTTTACGAATCAAATTCCAAGATTCAATGTATTTTGTTTTGTCATATAGCAAATGTCCTTCATGATAGATTTTGATTAGTCCTTGGTTTTTAGCAAAATAATACCAACTGGGACCACTGCCAGATAAAGGTTTAACTTCCGGAAAACTCGCATCACCGGCAAGTTTAAAAACCCGAACGGTATCATAGGAATAACCCTTCAATTGGTAATTTGTCAATGTTGTGTCTAAATACCAATTACAGTCCTTCTTGGGGCATCCGTCATATGGATGGTGGTACACCACTTGTGTTCCACCAAAAAAATCGGCTATTCTGCACCTTTCGACTTGATAAGCCCTTCTTGGGGAGGGAAATGCATCTACCTTATTTCCATCACTAGACATTTCATACCTACATTTATAGCCTAATCCATCCACGAAATTGGTTGATATGTTCACAATAAAAAAGTCTTGAATCAATGTAAGGTGCATACTATAATCTTCATTGCCCTTTTGCGTATACTGACCGAAACTACTCCCTGTAACCCACTGACTGTCGATCGTACCTGTTTTGTCGTTTTCATATACCCAGTAAGTCCCTTTTTTAAAGAACATATAATCCTTCACTTCACCCAATGTATATACGATAGTGACTGGATCTTTTGGCTTCGGTGGATTATTGTCTTCGCAACTATTCCCAAATAGCAGTAGTACTGTCGCTACAAAAGCCAATTTAAGGAACTGTTTGTGTCTCGAATTGGCATTTTTTTTCATTTCAAATTGTTTTTTGACTTTCAATCTTTCAGATTCTATACAACCATTAAAACATCATGGCACCGATAAACCTTTTTCAAGTATAACAAATTTTATTGATTTTACTCGTCTCAATTATTGTGCTATTGTGTACGTGGCCTCTTCCCAAAAGACGCATCTAACCCAGTTCGAAAAATGGGCTACTTACGGTAGTGATATAATTTCGTTTTATTTCCCAGTCAGCTTGATTTGGTATTCCAAGGAAATCAATACGGGGAACAAGGATAGCTCTTTGAATTGATTGTCTTTGTAGATTTCATTATACACGTTTCGCCTCATGTACACATTGTAAAAGTGAAAATTCAACTTGTGAGATAACTCCTTGTTGATTTGTTTGTTCAGAATTACTGCGCCAATGTCTAAATGATGAAATGCCCTAGTTCTAAATTCATTTCGATAGCTCCAATCAATGATCCCATAACCCAAAAATCCCACAGGCCTGGTGATTGGTCTGCCAGATTGCGCTGTGAATTGCAATGAAATTGGCACTTTGCCGATGTTCGTATTAAACAAAGTATTAAAAATAATGGGTCTGTTGTGGTTTGATTGATAAGGCACTCCCCAATTTACACTGTCGAAAAAATTCATGGATCGGGAGTAGGTTAAATTACTGTTGATGCTGAACCTGCGGATTTTATAAGTAACGGCTAACCCGGCACCATAATATCGACTCCTGCCGTATGTTAAACTATTGATGTTGTAAATATTGGAATACACCGACCTGTAATCAACAGCATTTTCCGTAGAACTGTAATTCAGCATAAACTGATAATTCAACTTCCTAGAAACATGCAGGTATTTTAGATTGAAATCATAGGTGATGGGTACTCGCTTTGTTGTGAGTAGCGGTATTTTCAGGTCCTGATAAATGGGAAATAGATTATTGGCCAATCCAATACGATTTTGAACAAATCGATTCAACGATAGAATTATCTTGGAATTATCTGCGTTGTATGTTCCTTCTGCCCTGTATATCGGTGTGAACTTATTCGCTCCCCGTACATTCAAATAATTCAACCGCGCATCCATCTTTACATTGAATTTGCCAAACGTCCAATCATCATACAAGGCAATCGAGTACAATGAATTTTTTATTCGATTCGTGAACACAGAATCATCCAGTCGATAATCAACAATTTCTGTCTCTGCTAAGAATTTTGGCATGGCAGGAACCGCTTGATTTTCAAGGCGATATTGTAGCCAAACGCTCTTCTCATTTTGAACAACCAAACTGTATCCTAAATCCAGGTTGATCTTTTCTTGTACACCGATTCCACTGATGTCGTGACGCCATCGGCTCTGCTTATTACCCAGTTTCAACGCAAAGCCCAAATCCCTGTTTTCCATCGCCCCTTTCGACGCATTCTGAAACCCAATTGAACTTTTTGCATTCTGTCTTTCTTTGAAATTGTAAAAGTAAAGGCTCAACTCACCATAGTCATTGGCGAATTTGTGTTGCGACCTCAAAAAAAGATCCTCATACTGATTGATTAAATCGGGATACTGCTTCTGCAACAATGCGGCCGAATAACTGTTGCAATAGCTAGCCATTAGACCATGGTTTTTGTTGAACTTCAAATTCGAAAACAAGACTGCGTTGTATGGATTGGTTAACAGCGACAGCGTGTTTTTGGTGCTCAAGGGTTTAAGCAGGCTAAAACTGGCGATACCACCGCCTGAATTGTAACTGCTCGGCACATATCCGTCATATATGTTTACATTGTCGATGGTTTGCGCATTATACCCACTAAAAAATCCATAATTGTGATTAATGGGTCGCAACGGCAATCCATCCAAATAAAACCTCGAAGTATACAGTCCTGACCCTTTGATGTTGATGCCGGACGACATTTCCTGAGAGCGACTCACGAAAGGCACGTAGGCCAACAGGTGGGTGATATTCGTTGACGATAGCGGTAGAATGGTTTTTTCAATCAAATCCCTTGAAACAAATACAGCGTTTTTGGCAAATGATAAGGACCCAGCTGATATATTTACCGTGTCAATTGAGGCGGTATCACTGAGGTCTTGGGCTCGAAGATCACTCAAGCCAATGTTCAACAACGCGATGAAGAGGGTAGTTTTAATACAATTGCAAAACATGGACTTTGTCTTTATCCTCAAACAGTAGGTTGCGAAAAATATATTGTTTTGTGGTTGAATTGGACTTGTTCTTTATATCCAGAATAATTTCAAAAGTGAATGATTCTCTTGGGTCGTGTTCACAGTTGAAAATTTGGTATAAATCATCCCTATCGAAATAAATTGGCTCACTGTTTCGATCGCGATTCCATTTGTATGATCCAAAAAAAGGAAGAGAACTTCCATTTGGAGGCATTGTAGCCCAGACAATGTTGAATTTATTAGTGTCGAGGGGTAGTCCATTTACATCAAGTATTTTCAATGACTGAGACGCTTTTTTGGGTATGTAATCATAGAATTTACCAACGTTGTCTGGACTAACAAAAGGAATCATTGCCTTGAAATCATCATTTTCATAATCAAACCTGATTTTTTCCCCCAAAAGAGATGGCCATTCATAGTCGATTGATTGTTCCGATATTTTCCTGATGCTCTCTTCGTCTTCCACAGAGACAAGACAGAGCGTAACTAATTCGCTAAACCTGGGGTTGCCATCTACATATTTTTCACATTTCCCAGAGAAAGAAACTGACTGAAGATATTTACTTGGCCACAATGTTGCACCGCCATCATAATTCTCCAACGGAATAATATTCTCAGACTGTGGCCAAAATGTCAAAAGAAGGTATTTGTTTCCACCATTTTTCACCCACTTGTAGTATCGATTGAAAATTGCAATATTGTACAAATCGTCTTCAATCAAATTGACTTCCGTACTCACTTTTACATGTGTTCGATTGATATTCTTAAACATGTTTGGATCGAATGCTGGCGGGGTTCTTTTTGTGAATGAATGAATTTCATTCGACTGAGATTTGTGCCAAACTATTTTATAAGAGGTATTGGCTTTTATTACCAATCCTTTACCCATGCCGTTCTCAAAATAATATTTTGTATGACTAGAATCCGACAAATCTTCCATATATAATACGAACTCATTGGGGTCTAGCATTTTGCTATCTGTACTCGTGTTTTGCCAAAATTCAAAATAGGGGGTATTGCCTGTTGCAACAATACCCCAAAGCACTGTTTGATCTCTCAATGTTGGTTGAGTGGCAGTTTCACAGCCCCAAAAAACCAAAGCGAAAAAAAAGTACAACCAGGATTTCATTCGTTTCAATTTATTTGCGTTTGTCAATAGCTTGATTTTTTAAAATATTCAATTCAGTTTCTAACATTGCCGATGCTACTTTTCTGCTTTAAATTTTTCTAAACTCCGGTTTGATTTCAAATCGGCCCAAACAAAACTCAAGGTAAAACGCTGTCTCAAATTGGAGAACCCCATTATTCCCGATTGTAATTCTCTGCCAATGGTGGAGCTAATGTCGTATCTGCATCGTAGATTGATTTTCCCAACCTGAAACGGACGAAAAGCAATTCCAACTGTTGGTCCAAAATTAAAACGGTGGATTTCTGGATTGTTTTTCCCATCAAGGGGATAGTAGGTTTTTTCAAACCAATAATGAAGGCCTAAGGTGTCCCAACGCGCATTGCGACGCATATAGTAACCGTCGGAATGGGAAACAAGCTTATAATTGTAATGAAAGCCCATGGCGACTTGAAATCCCTTGTTTAAGGTTCCAAAATTTACAAAATAATTATTCAGGGTAAAGGAAGTTGCGTTGTATTTGATGTTTGTTATACCGCCACCCGCACCTCCAGGGCTGGTATGCTCTTGAATATATATTCCACCATGGCTAAATTCTAATCCGGCTTCATTGTTTCTGAAGAGAAAAAACGATTTTGGGCGTTGGTATCTCGCCATAGCAGATATTCCCAAACCCTCCGTTCTATCTACACCGTCAACACCACTGTTAGATTGCCACAAATATGTTTTGTTGATGGCGAGACCTGTTTCCCAAGTTTGGGCCTGGGCGGAATTCCCCAACGTTACTAATAATAAACCAATGAGAAGTCGTTTCATGTAGTGATATAATTTCACGATTAAGTATTCTACCAGTCGCATATTGAAAGGTAAACTTAGTGTATTTGTTTTTGCCCAATTCTATATTTCAGACCCAGACATGATATATAAATTGGTACGTATTGACTTACTCCAAGGTCATACTTAGATTTTAATTGCCCCAGGCTGTATGATTCATCGTACCAGATAAATTGTTCGTAACATAAACCAGCAAATAAATCCAATCGCCCTTTTAACAATGTATGTGCGTATTCAATATTCAAACAATAGCCATGACCAGTATATAGATAATAAGCTTGGTATGGATTGTTATTGTCTCGAGCATAGGAAGGGTAAGCCAAAGCTAGTCCCACGCCAGTGTTTAAGGAAGAATTCTTTGAACTCAATATTTTATATTTTGGAAGAATCCTATATTGTGATAAATTGAAAGGGAGATCTAGTGTGTTTACGATTGAATTGTTCAGTTTAGTATGTTTCAATCGTCTGAATTTGGAGTGGTCAACTGAAAATTCCAAAGTCAGATTCTTATATGAAGCTTCAGCACCCAATGAAATTCCCCAATTAAATGGCCAGATATTAGTAGTTCCATAAGCTGTGTAACTAAAGCAATAGGGTGAAATCATGCCTGCCTTAATACTGTAATTGACTGTATCTTTGGGGATAGCCTTAATTCCTGAAACCCCAAAAGCAGACAAAAGTAAACTGATTATTTTTTCTCTCATTTCCAAAATTGGTTCTTTGTACAATTTAAATTCCAATTACATAGACATTACGGATAAACGCATGTTTTTGTTACATTTATTAATAAAAATGACCTTGTATCCCCCAATATTTAGGAAACCTATCTTAAAAAAATGGGCTTATCAAAGAAATTGAGGTTGTCTAGGTCAACCATGTTAAAACTCGAATCTATAGGCCAGATAAAAACCCAAACTCTGAAAACGGGAGTTATTTTCATACTTCTGCCCTTGGTAAATAAAAGATTTAACCGGGCTCAGCAACGAATATTCTCTATTTACGCCTACTTCTAAATGTTTTATTCTGGCACCAAATCCAAACTTTGTAATGGGTAAGTATTTTCTAGTAACGTTATTGGTGGAAGCTACTGCAAAATCATAAAATTCAGAAGGTGCATATTTATACCAACTGTAATCTCTAGTCATACTATTATCTAATCGCTGTGAATACCCCCCTATTCCAATAAATCCGAAGGCCTCAATTATTTTTATTTTTATGGTTTTACTCACATGAAAATCGCCACCCAATGAATTACCCCCTGACGCCATACTGGGTCCAATAAATCCGATTTGAGAATTAAATTCTGGCTCTAGGAACATAGGATTGTAATTGCCTAAGAAATCTACTCCCAACTGAATTCCATGTCGCATTCTATATTGATACCTGACACTTATGGGTGTGCGAAATTTATCACCATTTGATACACTAAATCTTAACGACTGCGTCAGACTAATGGAAAAAGGCGTTGTGAAATTATTCGCTAATCCGAACATCGGCGTAATACTATGTCGTTTACCCGTAAATGCCTTTGGCTTACTCACTACATCTTGCGCATTTCCAGGATTATTAACGATAAGCATGAACAGATAGAGGGCAAAACTCTTCACTACTAACTTGTTAACTGTGGATGAGAATTTAGTCATTACACGAATCTATGAAATTTTACGTTCTTTTCAAAAACGGGTAAATTTCGCGAATCAAGAATCTCAAGGCTCCCCAAACTCATCTACAATAACCTTCACATGCGCTGGGGTAAATAATCGATTTCCTGATTTATAACCAAGATTTAGCAGCAACGGCATAACCGTCTTACTTAATTTAATCCACCTTCGGAGCTGAGCACTGGCGCTCTTCTTTGAAACATTCGGAAAATATAATTGTGCGAGCTCACCATAGCCGTAAGCTCGCACTTTAAAGGGTTCTTCTTTATTCATAGTGTCTAATTTCATTGGGACACCAATGCATCATCATGGCGTTGGGGTAAAAACAATAGATCTGCCGCCCTTCAATTTGGCTGCAAGAAGTTTCATGTCTTCGCCCACTTTTTGGTCAACAATACGCGCATAATGCTGCGTACTCTTCATGTTTTTGTGGCCTAGCATTTTACTTACAGTCTCCATAGGAACCCCGTTCGTCATGGTTACCGAAGTCGCAAAAGAGTGTCTCGCCACGTGAAAAGTCAGCTCCTTGTGTATTCCACACAAATCAGCCAGTTCTTTCAAATAGGCGTTGACTTTCTGATTGCTTAAAACGGGAAGGATGAGATCTTCAGGCATTAGCAAATCCAATTGGCAATAATTCTTAATGATATCCATTGGGATATGCAACAATGGAATATTTGCACGAGCGTCTGTCTTCTGACGTCTGGTTCGAATCCAATATCCAGTCTCATCATTTCCTTCTATTTCCGCTTTCTTCAATTTTTTAACATCAATGTATGCCAATCCCGTGTAACACGAAAAAACGAAAATATCCCTAACTCGCTTCAAACGTTCAATTTTTGAATCAAAGTCAATCAACGTTTGAATTTCTTCCATCGTTAAATAAGGCCTATCCACTTCTTTGATGGACAGACTAATACCAACAAACGGGTCTTTGACTAGCCAACCATTCCTAATACTAATGCAAGTGATCCTTTTCAGGTTTTGCAAAAACTTAGTGGCGGTGTTGTAGTTACAACCCTTTTCCGTTTTTAAGTACATGTTGTATTGCTGTATCATGTGATGATCAACCGCTTTGATTGAGACATCATTGACACGGTAATACTTCTGCAAGAACTTTTGGAAAT
>CANKVM010000077.1 GCA_947487175.1 Flavobacteriales bacterium
AGTGGAACCAATAAGTAGTTGATGAATCGCCCAACCATGGTACTGAGTCCATAAATGGCTGTTTGCGATGCTAGTTTTTTAACAATTGACATGAATGAAACAAATGTAATTAAAATTCTGCTTGGAAATAATCTTTGCAAAGCGGCCCGAGGTTGAATAGCAGGTCGAGAATGGAAACTTTGGGTCTGAAACCATATCGGTCGTCAAAAACTTGAGAAAATTGTGGAGTTGATATTTCCATTTTATCTGAATTGAAAATCAATGCTGAATTGTCGGACATAAGGTGCGAAAAATTAATATTTTCTAGTCCAATAAGTTTAGTCACTAAAACCAATAATAATTGGTTGAGTGTTGAAAGTTCAGGAATTTGTTGATCAAAAATGTCGAAGATTCGATAATCGTAGTATTCAAAAAATGGCGATTTTCCATAAGCGGTTTGTAGGGCATTTTTGTGTTCGCGGATCCATTTTTGCGAGTAATCGATTTGAACATGAGAAAAATCTGCAGATTTCGTAGCTCCTATAACTGGTATTGTTAGTGTTTGAAGTTGATTTGGTCCGGCAATGATATATTTATTGGTGTATTTATTGTTTGGTGCCGAAAAATGCTGCAACAAGTAACTATTTTGTTGTTGCTTAGCCACAATAAACCATTGGATACTTGGAAAAATATCTGGAATTAAATTCATGAGAAGTCAAGCTTTTTGATTGGCAATGTATCCGTAGTTTCGGTAACCAATTTTTTCATGGTTTTTTTTATTGAGGGATGAATAAGGTTTGGTGCCAATTCTGCAAGCGGTGCAAGTACAAAATTTCTATTGTGCATTTGCGGATGCGGAATAACAAGGTCGTTGTCCCTCAAAATAATATTGTCGAATAATAAGATATCTATGTCGATAGTTCTTGGTCCCCATTTTTCATGTCTTATCCTACCCAATTGTTTTTCAATTTGAAGGATTTTTTGCATGAGCATTTTGGGAGGAAATGGGGTAATAATTTCAATGCATTGGTTGATGAAATCTGGTTGATCTGTCTTGCCCCACGCTGAAGTTTTGTAAAAAGAGGATGTGTTTTTTACCAGGCCAATTTGTTGGCTCAAAAGGATGTTGGCAAGGTTCAAATTTGCAATTGAATTTCCTTGGTTACTTCCAGTGGAAAGAAACACCCTATGAAAAAGTTTCGACACAGCCGCGAAGATAAATCGCTTGGACGAAGAAAATAGAATTGTATTTTTGTAAAGTATGAAAAAATATATTTTCGTAGGACTTTGTCTTTTAGCGAGTGTTTTAGGGGCACAACAAAAAATCAATAGCTATGCCGATTATCCCTCAGAAAACTGGGTGATGCGCAAGTTTCAAAACGATCCATTAAATGTGAGGTATTATACCTTTAAAAATGGATTGACATTAATTACATCTACCAATAAGAAATCGCCGAGAATCAATACCATGGTTGCGGTAAAAACGGGTTCTAAAAACGATCCATCTACCAATACGGGTTTGGCTCACTACCTAGAACATATGTTGTTTAAAGGTACAGATCAATACGGTAGTTACGATTGGAGCAAAGAGAAACCATTGTTAGATCAAATTGATGCGTTGTATGAGCAATACAACTCAAGCAAAGACGAGGTGCTTCGTGCCGCAATCTATCATAAAATTGACAGCACCAGTCAACTAGCAGCAAAATTTGCAATCGCTAATGAATTTGATAAAATGTGTCAAGCCATGGGTGCTGAAGGAACAAATGCTTTTACTTCTAACGACATGACTGTATATGTGAACGATGTTCCGAGCAACATGATGGAGAAATGGTTAACATTGGAATCTGAAAGGTATAGAAATCCAATTTTGCGTTTGTTTCACACAGAACTCGAAGCGGTATACGAAGAAAAAAACATTGGTATGGATCGCGACGGAGATAAAGTTTGGGAAGCTATTTATGCTGAACTTTTCAAAAAACACAATTATGGTTTACAAACTACAATTGGTACCATTGAACACTTAAAAAACCCTTCGTTAAAGGCTATTCGTAATTATTACAATACCTACTATGTGCCAAACAATATGGCCATTATTATGGCAGGTGATTTTAATCCTGACGAAGCGGCGAAAATGGTGGCAGAGAAATTTTCTTATATGAAGAAAACAGAAGTGCCAGTTTATAAGTTTGAAGAAGAAACGCCGAGAAATACAGAAAGAACAATTGAATTGGCTGGACCAGATGCCGATAACTTAACAATTGGTTTTAGGGTTTCTGGAGCAAATAGCAAAGAAGCTACAATTATTAAGTTGATAGATTTGTTGTTAAACAACTCATCAGCGGGATTAATTGATTTGAATTTGGTAAAAAAGCAACTTGTTTTGGCTGCCAATAGCGGCACCGACATTATGAAGGACTATTCTATGTTTATTTTAACAGGTAAACCAAAAGAAGGTCAAAAATTGGAAGAGGTAAAAGATTTGTTGCTCGCACAGTTAGAAAAAATAAGAAAAGGCGAGTTCGACGAAAAAATGTTGAAGTCGATTTTGTTGAATGAAGAAATCAGCAAAATTGAGTCCTTCAAAGAGAATGAATCTAGAACAAGTTTCTTGATGAGTACTTTTGTGAATGATTTGGATTACAGAGCGGCTGCGAGTGAATTGGCTTTGATGGCTGAAATTACAAAAGCTGAAATTGTTGCGGTTGCAAATGAATATTTAGGCAACGACAGGGTAGTAGTTTATAAACGAAAAGGTGAAGCTCAGAAGGCAATTAAAATTGTAAAACCTGAAATTCATCCTGTTGAATTGAATAGAGACAAGCAGAGCAAATTTGTAAAAGATTGGTTGGAAATGCCTTCAGTACAAATTGCACCAGCTTTTTTTGATGCAAAAAGCATAACAGTTTCTAAATCGGGTATCGCTCCGGTTTATTATGTAAAAAATGCAGATAATCGTTTGTTTAATTTAACGTTGAAATTCAACCAAGGTAGTTGGCATGACAAACGCACTTCTTTGTTGTTTTCGTATTTGAAATTTTTAGGAACAAAAGAAATGAGTTCTGAAGATTTTAGCAAGAAAATGTATGATTTAGGTTGCAAATACAGTGTTTCAAATGATGAGGAACATGCTTATATTAATTTGAATGGACCTGATGAGAATTTTAATGAAGCGTTAAAAATGGTTCAGAATGTTTTGCGCAACCCAATGCCAAATGAGAAAGCTTTACAAAGTTTGATTGGCGACATATTAAAAAGCCGTGAGAATAATAAGTTCAATGCAAGAATCATCCAACGTCAATTGTCGCAGTATGTAATGTATGGTCCAAACAATCCGAGTACTTGGATTATTAAAAACGGTGATTTGAAGAATATAAAATCAGGTGAACTTTTAAAATTGTTAAAAGATGTTTTAACGGGTAGTTATGAAATTAGCTATTATGGTCCAAGAGAATTGGAAGGCAAATTGAAAGATGAGAAAATTGAGAATTCAGTTTTGAGTAATTTGAGTGCAAGTGGTTTCGTGCCTAAAGGATTCAAACAAGACAAAAAGGATATACCTGTTTTTACAGAGCGTAAAATGACAGAAAAAGAGGTTTATTTCACCCATTATCCTCAGGTTCAGGCAACAATTAATTGGTGGACGAACGCTGGAGATTTTACTTTTGCATTGCATCCAACTATTGTGTCATTTAACCAATATTTTGGTGGCGACATGAGTAGTGTGGTATTTCAAAATATCAGAGAAGCAAAGGCATTGGCTTATAGTACTTATGCCATATTTAATGAACCAAAGAAGCCAACTAAGCCTAATATGATGTCTGCATTTATTGGAACGCAGGCCGATAAATTCCACGATGCAATTGCTTCAATGAATGAACTTATAGTTCAGATGCCAGCAGATGAAGAGGTTTTTGGATTGGCCAAACAGAGCATAGTAAATAGAATAGAAACCGAAAGGGTGATGCCGGAAAATTATGTGGGAATGATGTGGGCGATGCAAGAAAAAGGAATAACTGAGGATCCTAATAAATCTATTTATCAAGAGATAGGGAATATTAAAATTTCAGATATTTCTAATTTCCATAAGAATCATATTTCTAATAAGATTTATCATTTGGCTATTGTTGCAAGTCGCGATAAAATCAGCAAAGATGATATGGCCCGATATGGCAAGGTTAGGGAATTAACACTTGAAGAATTATTTGGATATTGATTCTGATCAAATTTCGAAATTGATTTAAATGAAAAAGGGGCGTGAGCCCCTTTTTCTATATACTTGTATTTAAAGAATAACGAATTACGCTTGTAATTCGTTATTTCTCAAATGATACTTATCGAATAGTTCTGCCAATGAATCTTTGGTGAATGAACTATTTAGAGCCTCTAGGTGGCGAAGATGATGAATGTCTGTGCATGCAAAATCAAACATCTCTGCTTTGAGCATTTTTTGTGCAATTCTTTGAACGTCTTTACCGTAGTAAGGTGTTAAAGATAATAAATTCAATTGAAGTTCAAATCCAAGTTCCTTTAAATGTGTATAATAATTTTCCCATTTATCATGGTAATAAACATACCTTTCTGGGTGAGCGAGAATGGGTTCATATCCTTGAATTTGCATGTCGAAGCTAATATTCTCAACGTGGTCGGGACGTTGAATATAAGAAAATTCAACTAGGATTTTGTCGTTACGAAGTTTTAATAAAGGTTCTTTGTTTCGTAATTTCTGATGAAACATATCATCCATCATATATTCAGCAGCGTACGAATGTGGGTGATTCAAATTGTTATTTTGCAATGCAATGTTTAAAACATCGAAACCTGCTTTAATAGATTCCGGAGTATTAGGATGCGTATCTGAAATAATATGCGGAGTGAAAATAAATTCGGTAAATCCTAAATCTTTCAAACCATTAATAAGTGCAATTGATGTTTCAACATCAACTGAACCATCGTCAATGCCAGGAATAATATGATTGTGAAAATCTAACATAGTTTTGTTTTTCAAAATTCATTGATAACTTTTGAAATGTCTATTTTTCTTTGCAAACGTAGTAATAAATTTTTTAAAGCACTAAAAAAGTAGAAATATTACTAGATGTTTTACACTTAATTCTCAAATTCGGCAATCAATTGTAGTTTTATATGGATTTATTTTGTTTAATTTTTTAATATTAAGTATTGATTTTTGTTTAACAATTAAGTATTGATTTATTTGATTATTAGTAAAATAGGGCATATTTTGTATTGTGCATAAATATTTCTTTTAAATATAATAAAATTTTAATATGATTGTAACATAAACCAAAACTAATAGCATATGAAATTAAAATTATTAAAGCCTACCATTGTGTTGTTGTTGTTTTCAACACTCATTTCAATGGTATCGGCTCAAACCCGAGTAATTCGGGGAAAGGTGACGTCTAGTGACGGAGAGCCTCTATCGGGAGCTACGATTATGCTTTCAGGTGAAAATAAAATAACGACATCACAAGATGATGGTAGTTACGCATTGGCTGTAAACAGTATGAGTGGCGAGATTACTTGTCAAGCATCAGGATTCAAGAATTCGAAGGCAACATTATCAGGAGAAGAAATTAATTTTTTACTTGAGGAAGATTTCCTTGGTATTGATGCTGTATCAATTACGGCGTTAGGTATTAAAAAAGAGAAGGCAAGTTTGGGCTATTCAACAACTCAAGTAAAAGGGGATGTTGCTGCGCAAGGTAAAGATCGTTCTGTATTTAATGGTCTACAAGGAAAAGTTGCTGGACTTAGTATTTCTTCTGGAGGAGGAACACCGGGTTCATCTACAAGAATTCAATTGCGTGGTGCTACAACATTAAATGGAGACAATCAAGCCTTAATTGTAGTTGACGGTATTCCAATTGATAACTCTAGCATTCAGGGCGATAATTTGAATCGCCAAGTTGATGCTGGAAATAGGGCCAATGATATCAATCCTGATGACATTGAAACAATTGATGTATTAAAAGGTCCTGCAGCGGCAGTATTATATGGATCGCGTGCGTCAAATGGAGCAATTATTATTACCACAAAGAGTGGAAAAGGCAATACTGGTCAGAACAAGAAAATGAGCATGACTTATAATAGTAGCTATTCTTGGGAGAATCCATTGCGTTATCCTGAATTCCAAAATAACTTTGGACAAGGTGGTGGAGGCTATTCAGACACTCGTGAGAACTGGAGTTGGGGCCCAAAATTCACAAATGAATTACAACCTTGGGGTCAAATGATTGGTGGTGAGCAACGGGTAAAGAAATATTCTGCGGTACCAAATAATGTCCAAAATTTCTTCAATACGGGGCATACAAGTCAAAATTCATTAAGTGTAAATGGAGGGGGAGAAAAAGTTGGATACTATTTTTCGGTGAGCAATTTGAACAATGCTTCAATTATTCCTGGTACTGATTACAATCGTACCTCATTTAAAGGTAATGGATTTGCACAATTGGCAAATAATTTCACTGCTAATTTTAGTGTAACCTACACCCGTACAAATTCATTAATTTCAACACAGGGTCAAGCCTATTCTTTTTATGATCAAATTTTACAAACTCCAAGGGATATTCCTTTGCATGAGTTAAAGGATTTAAATAATAAATTCAATACTGTGAGTGGACATTATGGAGCATATACATTGAATCCTTATTATATCTTGGCAACATCAGCAAATAAGAATATAGTTGACAATGTATTGGGAGTTTCAACTTTGTCATATGATCCTTTATCATGGATTAATGTTACCTACAGAGTAGGAACAAACTTTTATACGGATGAAAGAAGATCTTATGAGCCAAAAATTACCGGTATTACCGGTCAGAATGCATCTCAAGCTAGTAAAATTGGTGTGTATGACGAGAGCGACTTCAAAGTAAATGAGTTAACATCTGATTTGATGGCTACAATTAAGAGAAATATTACAAATAATTTAAAATTAACTGCATTATTTGGTCATAATTTCCGTCAAAGAACGGTAAATACACTTTCAGCTTCTACTGCGGGATTAGTAATACCTGGATATTACAATTTAGACAACTCAGACGGAAGGCCTGATGTATCAAATTCTTATTCTCAGCGCAGGATTGAAGGATTTTATACAGATTTAGGTGTGAATTATCAAGATTATGTTTTTGTGAATTTAACAGCGAGAAGAGATTATTCTTCGTCATTGCCTATAAATGCAAATAGTTATAATTATTATGGTGCAAGTGCTGCATTGCTTTTCTCAAAATTACTTCCAAAAAATTCAGTTATAACCTATGGTAAATTGAGATTGGCGAGTGCACAAGTTGGAAAGGATGCAGATCCATACCAGTTAACTAGCGTCTTCTCTACTGGTTCAATTGATGATGGGTATAACAATTCATTGTTAAAATCTCCATATGGAACGGTAGTTGGATATGAAAGAGGAAATAGAATTTCAAATGCTAACTTGAGACCAGAATTTACAACATCGAATGAAATTGGTTTAGAAATGGCATTCTTTAAAAATGATCGTGTAGGCTTGGATGTTACTTATTATAGCAATGAAACAAAAGATATTATTTTGAATGTTCCTATTGCTCCATCTACTGGATTTACATCTCAAACAATCAATGCTGCTTCATTTACAAATAAAGGTATTGAAGTATTGCTAAAAACCACGCCAATATATACCAAAAATTTCCGATGGAACTTTAATTTTATATTTGCTCAAAATGAAAACATGGTTACTTCAATTTATGAAGGAATTGATCAAGTTGCTTTAGGTGGTTTAGGCTCAGCGTCTGTTGTTGCAGCTGAGAATAAAGCATTCGGTCAATTTTATGTTATAGGGGCTAAGAAAACTCCAAATGGTGGAATTATCGTAGATTCTACAACTGGTATGCCGGTGATTGATCCAACTCCACAGTATATGGGAACTTATAACCCTAAATATACATTCACTATTTCTAACACTTTCAAATATAAGAATTGGTCTTTATATGTTCAATTCGATAGAAAAGAGGGTGGTATTATGTATTCAAGAAGCAAAGATATTATGGAATTCTGCGGTACTAGTATTAATACTTTATCTGTTGATGGTAGCAATGACAGTCGTCTCGATGGTGTTATACCAAATTCATTTGTTCAAACTGGTGATAATTTATTCAGAGCAAATACTGTAGCCGTTAGCGCACAAGATTACTACACTGATCAAAAGAATAATTCAGCTAATATTTTGGATGCATCATACACTAAGTTGAGAGAAGTTAGTTTAACTTATAATTTCCCAAAAGAATGGTTGACGAAAACTCCATTTGGAAGTATGTCTATGGGTATTGCAGGTCGTAACTTGATGTTATGGACAGCTAAAGAAAATACGTTTGTAGATCCAGAAACAAATTCATTTGGTACAGGTAACGTTCAAGGTTTTGAATTTGGTTCATTACCAACATTACGTCAAATTACCGCCAACTTTAAAATTACATTCTAATAAAATTATTATGAAAAAGATATTTAAACTGGGTATAATATTGATGGCTGCTTCGATGTTAAATACATCATGTAAAAAAGAGTCATTTGATATTAATCAGAACCCTAATTCACCTGAAAAGGTAGAGTTATCGTATGTTTTCCCTAACGCTGTGCAATACACAGGTTATATTATGGGGAATTATTTTCAAATTTGGGGCGGTATATGGGGCCAGTATTGGACACAAGGTCCAACTGCGGGTCAATACAAAGCTTGGGATCGTTATGAGCAAACCAATACTGACATCAATCGTCCATGGTCGCAAATGTATGCAGGTGCATTAAGTGATTTTGACTATGTTGAAACCGAGGCGTTGGCACAAGGTAATAAAAATTATGCTGCTTGCGCAAAGATTATGAAAGCATATTGCTTTCAATACATGACTGACGTTTGGGGTGATATCCCATTTAATGAGGCATTGAAAGGTGCGTCTATATTAAATCCTTCATACGATAAGCAAGTGGATGTTTACAAAGGAATTGAATTGATGTTATTAAATGCAATTTCTTTAATTGATTTGAATTCCGATCAACATCCTGGAACAGAAGACGTTTTGTTTGGTGGCGACATGCATCATTGGTTAGAGTTTGCAAATACGTTGAGATTAAAAGTGTATTTGCGTCAAGCTTATACCTCAGAAGCAAATCGTTGCAAAGACAGTGTAATGGCAATGACAACCCGCGGCGATGAATTTTTGTCTACAGACGTTAGCATTGCATATAGTGGTGCTCAAGGAATGAAGAATCCTTTGAATTCAACTATTTCGGCATTAGGTGATTATAATTTGTTAGCATCAGCTACAATTATCGATTCTATGTCGTCTATGAATGATCCTCGAAGAGATATTTTATTCAAAGCAGCTTCAACTGGAACGGCAAAAGGACAATTTCTTGGTTTACAACAAGGAGCAGGTGAAAATTATCCAACAACTTCTTCAACTGCACATACAAATTGGTCATTACTTGGTGCTGCTGTTGGTGGTGGACAAAATCAAGCCGATGGTGCTGCTGCAAATGTATATTTGATGACATATTCTGAAACCTATTATTTGTTAGCTGAAGCTTGTGCGCGTGGTTGGGCTATTGGCGATGGATCTGTTGAATATGACGAAGCAGTAAATGGAAGCTTTAGTCAATGGGGTCTAGCGCCAGCTGATGTTGTGACATATTTGCAAGATTCGCGTGCCGCTTATCCAAAGTCTGGTTCACAAGCGGATAAATTGAAGTCAATCATTACTCAAAAGTGGTATTCGTTCTGTGGATCTCAAAACATTGAGGCTTGGATTGAACATAGAAGAACTGGATATCCTGATTTCTTCAAATCAAGCGTTTCTTCAACTCTTGGTACTGGTATATTTCCGGCTCGATTTGTATTGCCTTCGGATGAGTTAACTCGTAATCCAAAAGCAGCGGCTATTTCAAAAACAATCACTGATAAAGTTTGGTGGGATCAAAACTAAAAATTAAAAAGATGAAAAAGAATTTTATTTATATGGCGATACTTGCCACATTGGCCTTTGCCTCATGTGCAAAAGAACCAGAAGCGGTTTCAGAAACCGTAAAAGTTGAATATCCAATAATTACACTAAAAGGCGCTGAATATGTTTCTATTCCTGTTGGTGGCTCTTTTACAGATTCAGGCGCAACAGCGTATGATGGGTACACTAAAATAACCAAAGACATCCTGCCAAGTCAAAGTGATGTTGATAATGCAACCCCGGGTATGTATCCTGTAATTTACGAAGCGAAGAACAAATACGGTTTTTCAAGTCAAGCCGTACGTTGGGTCGCAGTAACAAATGTTCCAACAGCCGAAGATATTGGCGGTAATTACAAACGTACCAATGGTTGTCCCGTTACTGTTACAAAAGTTGCAAATGGTATTTACAAGGTAGATAATATGGGTGGTGTACTAGGTGCCCCAGATTATTTATGGGACAATTATTTTGTACAAATGAATGACTCAACAATTCATTTTCCTGAACAGCCAGGTCCATTTGGACCGGTTTCCTCAAAAAGTGAGAAATTGATAAAGTCAGGAACTGATGTTACTTTAAAATGGATTGTCCTTGGTGCTGGTTTTGGTACTTCGGTTCGTACATTTAACAGACAGTAATTTACATTTAAATCAAAAAAACAAAAAAAGGGGCAAAAGCCCCTTTTTTTGTTGACGCTACGCTGTTGACGCTACGCTGTTGACGCTACGCTAGTTTAAAGTTGCTGAACAACCTTTATAAACCCCAGACAATCTGTCTAATCCTCCCGAAAGCTTTCGGGATAACCAGTCTAATCCGTCTAACCCTATAATTAAGGTTTAAGACGCCCGTACATTCTTGGGAATGGAATGCTTTCTCTTACGTGCTTCAATTTACACACCCAAGTTACCATTCTTTCTAATCCCAATCCAAAACCTGAATGAGGTACTGATCCAAATCTGCGCAAATCTAAATACCATTCGAATTCAGACATTGGCAAATCGTGTTCTTTTATCTTTTCAATCAGACTTTCTACGTTAGTTTCACGTTCTCCACCACCAACAATTTCACCATATCCCTCAGGAGCCAAAACATCTACACCGCGGGCAAAACGAGAATCGTTCGGGTTGCGTTTTAGATAGAAGGCTTTCACTTCATGAGGCCAAT
>CANKVM010000078.1 GCA_947487175.1 Flavobacteriales bacterium
GGCGTTGTAAATTTCATTCCATGAAAACACCACACGGTAACCATCGGTTGCCTTGAAAACAAAGTAGAACTCGTTTAATTCCTTTGGTTTGGTGTAAATGTATTCCGTATTCAATAAAATAGATTCCAATGGAATTCCTTCTAAATTCTGAATGGTGTCTTTAATTTCGCCTTTGTGGTTGTAGATGATTTGCTGAGGAATTTTTACAGATGTGAACGTCGTTAAATCTTTAATTTTAATGGTTGTTGCTTTTTTTACCTTTCCAAAAATTACAAACGAATCGGAAGGAGAAATTTCACGTTGAGAAAATAAACTCAAACTTGAACCAATAAACAATAGGGTAGTTAATATGTGTTTTTTCATTGAGAAGGTTTATTCAAATAAAGTTTTAATAAGCCAAATCCATAGGCACATCCATTAATAGAACGTCGCAATTGGAAAGGGCTTTCATGTTGAAATTTTCAATGTCCCAAATTCCCAGTCCATCTCGTTTTGAAAGGATTTGACCGTTAACCTCAATTTCTCCCTCTAAAACAAAAATATAAACTCCGTTTTGGCTGCTTTTTAAATTGTAAGTGGTTTCAAATTCGCTGTCGAAATTCCCCATGCTGAACCATGCATTTTGATTGATCCATGCTCCGTCGTCGTCGGAGTTTGGTGATATTATTTGTTGGAAGTTATTATGCCTGTCTTCGATTTTGAGGGATATTTGGCTGTATCGGGGAGTTACGTTTTGCTTATTTGGGAAAATCCAGATTTGCAAAAATTTCACTTCCTTGTCTTTGTTTTTATTGTATTCGCTGTGGGTAATACCAGTTCCTGCACTCAGCACTTGGATGTCTCCGTGGCGAATTACTGCAATATTTCCCATGCTGTCTTTGTGCTCTAAATCGCCTTCCAACGGAATGGAAATAATTTCCATGTTTTCATGAGGATGGGTTCCAAAGCCCATGCCAGGTGCAACTTGATCGTCGTTTAATACACGAAGTACACCAAAGTGCATTCTTTCAGGATTGTAATAATTGGCAAAACTAAAAGTATGTTTTGAATCTAACCAGCCATGATTTGCATGCCCTCTGGTATCTGCTTTGTGTAAAATTGATTTAGACATAATTGGAAATTATGCTGCAAAATTAATGAGAATAAACGGAAAGATTATGAATAACTCCAATGTTAATCCCACCAAAGATAAAGACGTTTGTTCTTCATCATTTCGTTTTTATAAACCACCAAATAGCCCGTTCCTTGATTCACTACGTCGGGGCTGATGTTATAAATTTGTTGCGCCAATTCCCTCCAATTTTGCGGATCTTTATTGATTAAAAATTCGCAATAATCGCCAGATGCACCAATGAGTTCTAGGTCTAAATCTTTGTCCCATCGTTCAATGATATGTATCAAACTATCATTGTCTATGTCGTAATTAAAGGCACTGGTTTTGATGTCGCGTAAAATTTTATATTTATCGGTGGTTTTGAAAATTCCAAGCCTGTCGGGTTTGTCGTTCACGCTAAAATTGTTTTCGAGCATGAAAATGGTATATCCCTTTTTCTTGAATTCATCTTTCAAAGAGAAAATAGTGTTGTAGGAATCGGCATTTTTAATTCCAACGGTGATTCCTTTCAAATGGATGGGGCTGATTTCAATTTCATTGCTGTCTGAAATGGCCCGCGACAAAGAGTAATGAAAAGGCTCAATTTTACCATCACTAAACTCACGAATTCTTTTATACACTTCCAAATCAACACCCATTGAATCGCAAACTTTTTTGTCTTTGGTTTCTATTGTACCAATCGATTTGTTTTGCTTAGGAAGAAAATCACAACCAACAAAAATCACGAAAACGAAAGTTAAGAAAATGCGAAATTGAATCATTGTTTCAAAATTAATTGATTGTTGGGAATAGTCCTAATTGCGTATTTTTGAAAGTTAGGAATTATACAAAAATCCACAGATTTATTTTAAACTTACACAATATCATATGGAAAAGATTACAATCATTTTAAAAGGGCTCTTAGTTTTATTCATGGCTTTGTTTATTGGAGGGGAATTAAATATGTTCATTGTTGAAAATGGACATTACTTGATTGCGAATCCTCCAGGTACAGATTTTACAACCACTGAAGGTTTGAAGAAATCCATGCATTTGATGCAGCCCAAGCATTTCGTTATGCCTTTTTTGGCGCATGCCTTAGGAACATTATTGTCTGCAATTATTGTTGTGAAACTCATGCCGTCAATAGCGAAACTTTTGTCGTACTTGGTTGGTCTGATGTTTTTTGTTGGTGGAGTCATGATGATATTTATGGTGCCTAGTCCACTTTGGTTTACCATTGTCGATCTGGTTTTTGCATATTTTCCGATGTCGTTTATTGCTATAAAACTATTTCATAAACCAAATGAAAATTAGAAAATATGTTCCTTCAGATTTTGAGGGATGCATGGCCGTTTTTGATAGCAATTTGCCTTTGTATTTTGATGATTCAGAAAGAGACATGTTTTCAAGTTGGTTGGAGCATTGTGGCAACATTGCATTTGAATATCAAAGTCCTACTTATTCAAATGCCGAATTTGATTCCTACGAAGTAGTTGAAGATGAAACCGAGAAAATTGTAGGTTGCGGAGGCTACTATATTTGCAAAGATCTGTTAGAGGCGAGAATGGCGTGGGGAATGATTCATTCGGATTATCATGGAAAAGGAATTGGAACGTTGTTGTTTCAATCCAGGGAAGAAGAACTTTCGCGGAAATATCCGAAGCACATTATCACTTTAGGAACCAGTCAGCATACATTCCCTTTTTATGAAAAAATGGGAATGCGAGTGCTAGAAATTATTCCCAATGGGTATGGTGAAAATTTGCACCAATACAATATGGAGAAGTTAATAGTCTTTCCCTTTTTCTTGAAGTAGGGTATAGGCCTCATCCCAGTTTGGGATATTTTCTGATTCATAACCATAGGTTCTTCCAGTGGCAATGCTGTGAAACGCTTTCATTGCTTTTAAATGTGCGCCACTGCGCATAAATTCAAGCATCACTTCACGGCTTTCCCATGCCGAAACAGTGCATTGATAGCCATGCATTTGCTTTGTAGATGTATGGATGTTTCCTTTTGATTTCTCGGCTTGGCGGAATGAAGGAATTGCCAAAAACCAAAATTTAAGAAAACTAAAAAATCCTTTTGGCTTTAAGCCAGTAATTGAAATATACACAATTCAAAAATACAAAAATTCTCCTGAAACGCAATTACTGAATCGCAATTTTCTGAGACCAAGAACCATTGATGTCATTTACTTTAAGGAAATAAATTCCAGTTTTCAAATTGCCACGGCTAACCTCATAAGTTGAACCTTGAAAATTAGATATCACATTTGTTTTTTGTCCCTCAAAATTAAAAAGAACAATACTTGCATTCTTTAAGGGTTTTTCAAATTGAATGGTAGCGGTTTCGGTAAATGGATTTGGAGAAATTGTAGCGTGTATGTTCTGCGATTTAAAATCGGGCAAATCATTCACAAAATTCCCGCATGAAACTCCATCTTTTTTGTAATAGGTAAGCACAAAATCAAGCGTGGTTGGCCCACCTTGTGAGAATTCCTTTATGTAAAATGGTCCACCCAAACCTTCTACAAAATAGGTATAATGTTTCACGGGTTCAAACCAAACAGAATCAAGTTTATCTGGTTTTTTTGCCCATACTCTTCTGTTGCAAAAGTCATTGTAAAAAGTATCTTTAATGCTATATTGAAAGGTTTCGTTGTAGTGTTTAGCAATAGAGTCTAACTCCATATAGGCTTGAGTAATGGTGTCTATCCAAATTAATGGTTTGCAATCCTTGCAAGAAGGTGGCGTGTAATATTCCCTTCTAATTTTATAAAATAATGTATCGTTATTTTTAGATGCAGTTCTTTTTAAATAGGAATATGTTTCATAAGACGGAGGTCCTGGTTCAAATTTGTAAAAATGGGTTCCTTGTACAACATCGCCAGGATTGAAATCATAAATTTGTCTGTTTGTTAATGGCGTTTGCGCAGCAGAATATTGTGCGAAAAACAATACAAATATGAAGGCAATGATACCAGTGAACTTGATTTTCATAAGTGCAAATTACACATTTTGTGATAATTGGTAATTTTTGAAAGTTTGTAATTGGTTCATTATGACTGAAAAATTACAAATTTGAGTGATTTAAAATTCAGGAGTGATGAGATAAATGGATTTCATTCCAGGGAAATTGTTTGAGAAAAAATCCTAAAATTATATATCAATTGAGATTTTCAAATGTGCACCCAATCCAACTTGAATGATTCGCATTAAAGTTGATAAACGAATGTCGCTGGCATCATTTTCAATTCTAGAAATATAGGTTTTTGTGGTACCACATTTTTCTGCCAATTGAGTTTGTGTAAGGCCTTTTTCTTTGCGCAATTCTTGTATTACAACACCCAATTTGAATGCTTCAAAGTCTTGTTCGAAATGTTCCCTGGTTTCAGTACCTGCAACGCCATATTCTTTATCCAAATGATCAGAAAATGAGGTTAAGTTATTTGATGGTTTTTTCATAGAAATATTCTTGTTTTAGTTTTTCGGCTCTAGTTAGTTCGTTTTTTGGAATTTTTTGACTCTTTTTTTGAAATCCATTTACTAATATGATAATATTACCTTCATCGAAAAAGCAAAATACCCTGTAAATATTTGAATTATATTCAACTCTTATTTCAAAGATTCCATCTGAATTAGATATGTATTCAAAGTATTTTGATGGAACTCTTTCAATGGTTGCAATCAATTGAATTGTCCAGTTGAACTTTGTTTGAACATCTGTGTTTAATGTGTTGTAAAAATTCAAATAGTAATCTTTGAAGTAATAAACTTCTCTTAAAAATCGCTTCCTCATAATCTCTTTCGCTATGCAAAGTTATCTATTTAGATAACAAAATACAAGTCGATTATTTGCGAAAAATGCAAACTAATGTTGTATAATTTGAGTTCTCAACAAAATCGCTGTTTTTAGGTTCCGGTATGCTTTCTAAATAATGGGTTATTTGATTTTTGAGGGACATTGGGTTTTGAAAACGGGAAAATAATGAATTTTTCTTAATCGTTTTTCAAATGTGTGCTTTTGCTAATCCAACCTAAGTGGAAGTGGTCTATTTTACTGCGTTTATTTGTTTTTCTTAGTTGTTTTTTTATGATTCACAAATAGCAATATATGTAGGATTAATACAATTGCCCAAAGAATGAGTCCTGGCATTGGGTAAATGGTAAGATCGGTTGTATCGCTATTGCAAATTACACCGTCGGTGTAAATCTCTAGCCAAAACGGGAAACCCAAGAGTAAACAGATATTGGTAATAAGAAATTTGACATTGTTGTGTTTGCGAAAACCATAGGTCAAAATGGTAACCAATAGAATACAAAATAATTGGAATTTATAAGCGAAATTAATTCCCCAAAAAGAAGTGTCTTTTCCAAGAATATAGCCACCTAAAATATAGATGTCTGGTACGTCTTTGCCATAATATTTAATGCCTATTGGGCCAATTTTCATATAAACAAAAGGCATAACAATGGAAATCAACGCAAGAGCAATTATCCAGTTTGTTATCCTTTTTACATTTGAATTCTTAAGGTCGTTTTCCACAAACAGATAACGCTTTTAATATGGGTTTAATTCTCCCTCAAAAAAGGGTTTGCCGTCTTTGCTAATATTTACAGTTCTTACCTTTCCTGCCCATTCGTATACGTCTTGGAAAAGGTGTCGGTGGATTTCCAACAAAGAACTTGAATCAATAATTTCTATTGGGTTGGAATATAATTCTTCGAGTCGTTTTGAAACAGCACTACTTTCAAAAAAGAGCAGATCTGAATCTTCTGTTAGATTAGGTAAGTTCTTAAGAATACCCGAAATTGGATCAATGTAAGCGTGTTTTAAATCAATATATTGGTAGCCATTAGACATAAGCCTTGGCTTTTGTAATATCTAGTAATTCAGATATTGAAATTTTACCAAGAATATAATCTCGAATGATTTCGACAGATTTTGTGGTAGGTTCAAATCCCTCAAACATATTGCTGCCAATGGCATTCGCGGTAGATTCCAATGCAGAAAAAGATGGGAATTTAACACCCATTAAAGTAAGGTTTTCTCTGTCTATGTCGATTTCGCGGTACATATTAATTGAATCGTTTACTGCCGTTTTGGAAGTTTTCTGATTAATACGAAGTTACAAAAAATTAGGGGATTTTCAAAATGATATAGCCTATGCTAGAGTAAGACAAATAGTTAATTATATACCATATCCAAAAGCGAGTAAATTGTTGTCGGGGTCAAGTATTGAAAATTCTATCTGTTACCAAAGCTTAATTTCTAAATTTCATTGCTTTCTTCAATTTCAGTTGCCAATCGCTTTTCGAATTGATTATGAATGAAAAATATGGAAAGCCCAAATAAAATAGCAGAAACAATCAATAAATTATTAATAATTCCACTCACTGAAAAAGAAATTCGAATTAGTATGGTAGAAATAATAAACCCAGAATTTCGAATCACCTTGTGGAATTCATCTGTATGGAAGAACGAAAACAACAATAAAATAACATCTGCAATGATTAAAATATTAAAGAACTGTTCGAAGAAAATATTATTGATATTCTTGAATGAAATGGCTTTTGTTTCGTGGGGTTGAATGATGCCACTGCACCAATTGAAAAATGAATATATGGCAATAATTAAAAGCACTGGAACCAATGCTGTAGCTATCCATTTTTTTGCATTAATAAATTTTGTAATACTTGAATTTTGGTTTTTATGATGATTGTAAGTTCTATAGATTTTGGTTCGTTGAATCTGGAATAGATAAATCAGATAGAACAACAAGACGGAAGCTACCAAATCATATGTAAACTGCAAATCATTTTTAACATTAAACCAATCGGGCGTAAGTGATAATCCTGATAGGTCTTTGAACAATCTTCTAATTATGATTAATGCAATAATCTCATATTGTTTTGAGATATACGTAGAAGTTGATTTTGGGAGGTAATAAATCAACAAATACACCTCGTAAACCAATATAAAAGAGAAAGGTGTATATATAGCTGCGATTGGATCTCTTAGTAAATTTGAGGGTTCATTAATTGAAATAATATTAAAATTGATCAATTCAATAATTAACAAATGAAGGATAAAACTCGCCAAAGCAATCCACAAGATAACCTGCTCACTCTTTTCCTTGGTTTTTTCTGAAAGAAGTCTTTGGTAAAGATTTTCAAAGAGATTTGTTAATTTCATATTTATTTAAATGATTTACTGTCAATTGATATCTGAGAATTGTGGCTATCTTATATTAAAGACTTATTTTTCCTTGCAAATAATTATTTTTTATGGATGTATGAATTAATTATCTGCTATTTGTCTTATAATCAAATGTAATATTTTAGATTGATTTTGAATAATAATTCAATTTTGTTGAATTTATTAATCGTTATTTTGGCAATATTATTAAACATTATAAATTATTTGAAATATTTGCCGTGAAGTCCTAATTGTTTTGTGAGCAAATAACAAGGTTATTTATTGAAGTCTAATTGAATAACTTTGCAAGATGATACGACGTGGTAATTTGGATGATGTTGCGCTTTTACAAACGATAGGCCGAAAGACCTTCGACGATACCTTCGGTAATACTTGCACCAAGGAGGATATGCGTGGTGTGTTAGATTTGTATTTCAATGCAGACCAAGTTTTGTCGGAACTGCAAGATGATACAGATAATTTCTTTTTCTTTGAGGAAGATGGCGTTGTGAAAGGGTATATGCGCATTAATGCAAAGCATGCTTGTCCGTTGGAAGCGTTTCAAAATCGCAACTGCATTGAGTTGGTCCGATTGTATGTTTTAAAAGAATATCATGGAGCTGGCGTGGCAAATGAACTCATGAATTTAGCCATAGATTTTGCACGTAGAAATGATTTCGATACAATGTATTTATCGGTTTGGGAATACAACTTCCGCGCTAGAGGCTTTTACGAAAAACACGGTTTTGTAAATTCAGGTGTAGAGAATGATTTTCCACTTGGAACCACACCGCAAACAGACTATTGGTTTGTAAAAGAGTTGAAATGAAAAGCAGTAGCTTAATTCTGATTGACAACTATTCAACGCTGTTTATTTATGTCTAAACCAACAATCGGTTCGATCGTTTTCATATTCTTTGAAAACGGTATTCACGGGTGCGCCATGAATGATTTGTTGATTGAACTTCGTTCTTGCTAAGTAATTGAATGCTCCCATGTCGCCGGTGTATGCAGTTTTGTTATCGCGATTGGCATCTTGATGAATCGCACAAAGCTTTTGTAGGAAATCGAAAAACAATGGGGTAGATCCTCCAATGATTCCGCAGTTAAGGAGGGTTTCATTTTTGAAATCACTTTCATATGCTGAATAATCAGGTATGTTATTTCTTAAATTCTCAGAATGCGCAATCATCCACTCGTTGTGCAATGTTTTAGGTTCGTCGCCACAAAAAAGGGCATTTGGATTGTCAATGAAAAGAGATTCAGTAAATGGGTTTTTAACAATCACAACATCGGAAATGTCTGTGATGAAAATTCCGTTGATGTTTTGAGGATGCTGCTTTAAGAAATCTCTGTAAACAAAATATCGAAATACGTTGGGGTTAAATTTGGGATCATAATTGATTTTAATAAAGGAGATGTTTTCATTTTCGAACGATTTACAGGTTTCCTCTGAAAAATTATTATGAAAAATAACTCCTTGTAAATTCGCTGCTGTAATTGATTCGGCCCAATCCCTAACTAGTTCGTATGAATCGTTAACAAGGGTTTCATTTCGATTTACATCGTGTAAACCAGTAATGAGGCAACCCATTACTAAATTTGTATTTGGCTGAAAAATGGTTGATTCAGCAGTCATGTTTAAGCGCTGACAGGATTATCGATTTTCATTTTTGCACAGATACTATTTGGAATATTTCTGTGATAAATGTAAGTACGTAAGTCTAATTTTTTTACGTTAAAAAGTTTGGTAGCGCGATCGTAAAAATCGGAATCGGCTGAGAATCCCGTTTTGAATTCAATGCTTGTAAATACTTTTTTTAGTCCAAATAAAGTACCAAATAAAATAACATCGTCTAAATGAATGAGTTTACTTAGGTCGTTTTTATCGGTTACATAATAATCGTTGTCACTATCAACGATAGTTTCGGAAGTGGAGCAAATTAGGTCCAGTTGATTGATTTCACTCAGGCAAAGGCTCAAATGATTTGGTTTATATTCGTCGTCGCTGTCTAGAATTGTGATATATTCCCCCAAACTATATAAAACTCCGCGATTGATGGATTCTGATTGTCCACGATTGCTATGTCGGACATAACTGATTTTGCCTTCGTGTTTTTCTACATAATTTAGGAGGGACTCGCGGTTGTTTTCCTTGCTACCGTCGTCAATAATAATGAGTTCGAAATCTTGAAAATCTTGTTTTAGTACAGAATCAATTGCTCTTTTGGTGTACGAAAAATTGGTGTTGAAAACGGTCATTAAAATCGATATTTTCACTGGATTTACTATGGTTTCTTCGAGCACAACAAAATTTTACTGCAAAGATAATTTTTTATTGTTAGTAATTTTAGGTTGAGGGAAATTAGATTTGAGTAGCATTGAAAAATTAGTCTTTTATATTAAATTTGTTTATGAAAAAACTGATAATGAGTTTTTTACCAATGCTTGTTTTTTTATCGGCATGTAAAACAACACAAAGCACAGAGAATGATGGTGCATTGCAGATTACAAAAACCATTGTCACAGATAGTTTTTCGGTGGGTGTGGTGATTGATAAGCCGAAGGGAACTTCTTTTGATGTTCTTATGGTTTTTCATGGTACAGTTTCGTACGATAGCCTCATACTGGATGCTGCTCAAAATACGCTCAATGGTTTTAAGCAAATATTGGATAAAAAAGATATGATGATTGTTAGCGTTGCCTATCCTGAGGAGAATTTGTTGATGGGCGACAATGTGAAACACGCTGAAGTTGCCTTATTGTGGGTTAAAAACAAAGCGGCAACCGAACTTGGGATTAATATTAAAAAGGTATTTTTGGCTGGACATTCACAGGGTGCTTATGTGGTGACTCGCTTGAACACAATGCATGAAACAAATGGGGTTATTGCCAATGCGCCTGGGCCGTTAAATTTGGTTTTTCGATGTAAGTTGGAAGAAGATGGGAATATTGCAAATGGTGCGGTTTGTAATCTGTTGAAAAACAAATACGGAACAACAACGGTTAACCCGGATGCCTATCAATCAAGATCATTACTCAAATTTACAAGCGGGTATAAATCGGATATCTTGTTTGTTCAGGGCTTGGATGATACACCAATTCAAATGACATCATGGCCTTTATTCAAACAAAAAGTAACTGATTGCATCGATTGTAAAAAATTACAGGTATACGAGGTTTCAGGTTTTGGGCACCAGTCATTGTTTGAAAATCCCAATGCGAGATTGGAGTTTAACCGATTTATCTCTGAGCGATAAAATATGCTTAGACACTACTGATGACTTCTGTTGCTCCCCTTTTCCTCGAAAGATGCAACTATAATGCGATGATTGAGTATATCACTATCAGAAAAATCAATGTTTGATATTAAAAATATAAATTTAGGGTTCAATAATAATCGTAATCAAATGATTCAA
>CANKVM010000079.1 GCA_947487175.1 Flavobacteriales bacterium
GAATTTTTGTTGGGCGATAAAAACGAAGTTGTTGCCACCGAAAACAACATGAAATTCAAAATAAATTGGGTTACAGGACAAAAAACAGGCTTCTTTTTAGATCAGAGAGAAAATAGACAGCTGCTTGGGCATTACTCAAAAGGCAAGTCGGTATTGAATACTTTTTCTTATTCTGGGGGATTTAGTGTCGCGGCCTTAATTGGCGGTGCTACCAAAGTAGTTTCGGTAGATATTTCACAAACCGCGGTAACCTTAGGAGATGAAAATGTGGCATTGAATAATCTAACAGAAAATCACCTATCTGTTCAAGCCGATGTAATGAAAAACTTGAAAGATGAACCCGAAATGTTTGACATTGTGGTACTTGACCCTCCTGCTTTTGCCAAAAGTTTAACCAAAAAACACCAGGCAACCATGGGTTACAAGCGATTGAATATGTTGGGATTAGAAAGAGTAAAACCAGGTGGATTGTTATTTACCTTTTCTTGTAGCCAAGTAATTGACGAAAAACTTTTTGCCAATACCGTTACTGCGGCAGCGATTGAAGTGGGCAGAAATTGTAGAATCTTACACCGATTGGGACAAGGTCCGGACCATCCTGTAAATATTTTTCATCCTGAGGGACATTATCTCAAGGGATTGGTATTGGAAGTGGAATAGAAATTACGGAGCGAAAACGCTTTGTCCTTCTTGCAGTTTGGGAATAACCATGTATTGTTTTTTTCCGTTGCAACTGAATCTAATTAACATATCCCCTTTGTAGGCAATTGGAGACTTCGTAGGCACTTCGTTGGGAATGGTGACTCCATTTACTTGTGGAACGCCTTCATCTCTTGTAGGGATCTCTAAATGTCCCATCCCTCTAAAATGCGAACCTTTCTTTAATGGATCCATATTTTTGTAGGTAACAAGATTAAATTGACCACCTCTGTTGCCTACCCAAAATGAATCGAGTTGCAGGTTCACCTTTGATTTTACGATGCCACAATTGGTTTTGGTTACTGCATACAGCGTAATATTATTGATAATGGCAGCACCATAAACACCAGGATATAAGCGATTGATTACAACAGAATCAATCTTGAAATATTTGTTTGCAGGAAACTTAATTTTGGAAGTTGCTTTTTTAGCTTTGGGTTGGGCATTTGCTTGAATGGCAAACAAAGAAATAGCAAAAAGGATAAAATATCTCATATTAACGAATATACACAAAAAATTACTTTTGTGCAAATCGGTAAAAAACGTAGGCCACCGGCACAAATACCAAATTGGGAAGCCATACTGCCAAATTAGGATCCAACACATTGGTTTCCCCCAAACTAATAAAATATCGGCTGAAAAATAGGAAAAACAGGATTACAAAAATTCCCACACCAAGCGCAATTCCAAGTCCTCCCCTCGATTTCCTTCCGGCTACAGAAACTGCAATCACAATCAAAATAAAGGTACTAAATGGCGAGGCATACCGTCGGTATTTCTCGGTTTGTAGGGCTGCCACGTTGCTAGAACCGCGCATTCGTTCTTTTTCAATAAAGGCAGTGAGCTCATTCTGATTGAGCGATTGTACGTCCTCCACCCTAAAGAAAAAAGCGGCGGGATTAAATCCAATGGCTGTATCTATGTAAGGGAAATTCTTTATTTTTTGGGTGCCATCTGTCATAAACTCACGGCTAGTAACCATTTCTAAGCGCCACGTTTTCAAGTTTGGTTCCCAACGCATAAACCTTCCAAACAAAGAGCTCGTTAACTTTTTGTCTTTGAATTGATTGAGGGTAACGCCTATTCCAGAACTGTCGTGGTTGCTGAAATATTCCATGTACATAATTACACCTGGTTTAATTTGGCGAAAAATGGTTGACCGCGACTCTGACCAATAATTGCGGAGATAGGTATTTTCAAACTTTACCCGTTTTTTATCTGAGATGGGAATAATCCAGGCATTAAGGACATAACTACCAAGGGCTAGCAAGGCACCTACTGCCAAATATGGCACCAGAATGCGCCTTAACGACATTCCACCTGCCAGCATAGAAATAATTTCGGTTCTCGACGCCAAACGCGACGTCATGTAAAGCACGGATATAAAAATAAATATGGGGCTGAATGTATTGAGCAATGTGGGAATAAAACTCACATAATACACAGAGAATATTTCTGAAACTTTGGCATGACGTTGTAAAAAATCATCCAATTTTTCTGCAATATCGAAAATGATAATGATGATAATAAAAAGCAAGATTGTAACGAAAAAAGTTCTCAAGAACTTCTTTGCGATATACATATCTAATTCTTTAAATATCTTCATATTACAATTTCCTACCTACAGTTTGAAGTACAGATTTTTTCCAAATATGGAATTCGTTGCTTAAAATATGTTTGCGGGCTTCACGCACCAACCAAAGGTAGAAACGCAAGTTTTGCAAACTTGCCACAATTGGTCCCAACATTTCGCCGGCTACAAACAAATGGCGTAAATATGCCAATGAATATTCTGGAGTTAACCAAGAGTCAACAGGTTCAAAAACATCGGCCCATTTTTTATTGCGAATATTGATGATTCCCTCACGGGTAAAAATCATTCCATTTCTCCCATTTCTGGTGGGCATTACACAATCGAACATATCCACTCCCAATTCTATAGAGTTCAAAATGTTTTCAGGAGTACCCACACCCATCAAATAACGGGGTTTGTTGGCAGGTAATATATCGCATACCAATTCAGTCATGGAATACATGTCTTCATGGGGTTCACCCACACTCAATCCACCAATGGCATAGCCACCTGCTTCGTGTTGGATTACGTATTCCGCGCTTTGCTTGCGCAAATCGGGGTACACACTGCCCTGAACAATTGGAAATAATTCTTGGTGATATCCGTATTTAGGTTCCGTTTCATGAAAACGTTTCATGCAACGATCCAGCCAACGGTGGGTCATGTGCATGCTTTTTTCGGCATAGGGCTTATCGCAAGGATATGGGGTACATTCATCAAAAGCCATGATAATATCGGCCCCAATGGTACGCTGAATGTCCATTACGTATTCTGGACTAAAAAGATGGCTCGAGCCATCAATATGGCTTTTAAAGGTAGCGCCTTCTTCTTTGATTTTTCTGGTTCCAGAAAGTGAGTAGACCTGATATCCCCCACTATCAGACAAAACAGGGCGGTTCCAACTCGAAAACTTATGAATACCACCCGCTTTTTCCATGATTTCTAACCCTGGACGCAAATAAAGGTGATAGGTATTTCCGAGAATGATATCGGCATTGATGTCTTTTTCAATGAAATCGCGGTGCACGCCTTTAACGGTTGCCGCGGTACCAACAGGCATGAAAATTGGTGTTTGAATTTTTCCGTGATCGGTTTCTATCACACCTGCCCTAGCTTTGGAGTAGGGATCTCTATGTTGTACTGTAAAATTCAATTTTGAGCCATTAATGTAATACTAAAAAGTCGAGGGAAAATGGCACTCAATGAACCAGAGTAATAGCTATCTGGAACACGTACCAAGGCATTTGTGATGCCGTTCGACATTTTTAATTCGATGGATAAATCTACATAATCCATTCTAAATTCAAATCCACCACCGAATTCATAGTAGTATGTATCTTGTTTTAAAGCAACCAAAGGTTTGGATGCCCCAATAACCATGTCTTCGTTGCTTTGAAAATCGTGAGACCACCTTACACCACCCAGCACAAAAAAGCCAGTGTTGTTCGGCATATCCGAACGGTATTTAAAAGTAAGTGGAATATCAAAGCAAATGGATTCAATTTTTATGGTAGGACCTGGTTTGCCTTGCCAGGTATATTTCAAATTGCGGTTATGCAATTGCAACATGGTGAGCATTTTCATTTCCCAGTGACGCCCAATTCTTAAGGCCACACTTCCCCCAAAACCACCACCCATTTGATCTTCGGGAGCAATATTGGCAATTGAATCGGTTCTATCCCAAAACGTTTTGTCTAATTGCATTTTCATTTTTGCTTGGGTTCCTGAAAAGGCAATTCCCCAGAAAAAATGTTTTCGGTATATGCGATTGGGATCCTTTGGCGTAGCAGTTTCTAGCAAACGATCAACAATAGGATCGGCATTTGACCCTATTGCCAAAAAGGCACATAACAATATGACAATTATTTTACGCAATGGTATAAAGTACAGACTCCAAAAGTTAATGGTTTATAGTTGACTGTTGCAAATCCTGCGGTTTTGGCTCTTGCCACAAACTCTTCTCCTTCTGGAAATGCCGCAACACTTTGAGGGAGATAGGTATACGCTGTTGCATCTTTGCTAAAAAGACGACCTAGCGGTGGCAAAATAAATTTAAAATAGAACCAATATAAGCGACTAAAAATAGGATTTGTAGGTTTTGAAAACTCAAGCACCAACAAACTACCCTCCTTTTTTAGCACTCGACACATGTCGGCCAATCCTTTGTCTAAATTTTCAAAGTTACGCACACCAAAACTCACTGTCACGGCGTCGAATTCACCGGTTTCAAAAGGTAAATTTTCAGAATCAGCCTGTTGCAAAACGATGCGGTTGGTTAACTGCATTTTTTCAATTTTCACATCCCCCTTATCGAGCATTCCACGGCTAATGTCAATTCCAACAATTTGTGTATCAGGTATTTTCGATATTTCAATTGCCAAATCAGCGGTACCGGTTGCTACATCTAAGATCTTTTTGGCTTGAATTTTTGCAATTATTTTACGCACTTTTGTTCTCCAAGAATAATCGATTCCTAAGGATAGAAAATGATTCAAAAAATCATAACGTGAAGAAATATTATCGAACATTTCCTCAACTTGTTGTTTTTTTGAAGTGTCAGAAGACGGATTTGGTTTAATTGGCGTGCTCAAAATAAATGAAAGTGCAAATATAAGTGATTCATCGTCGACCTGAAAATTAGAAATTGCAAATATGAAAATCAAAACTGCAGAATACGTTGGAAGTTGGGAGCGAAATGTGGATATGCCGCACAGAGACAAGCCAGAATTTGCCTTTATTGGCCGAAGCAATGTGGGTAAATCGTCGCTCATTAACATGGTTGCCGAACGCAATGGCTTAGCAAAAACGAGCTCTACGCCTGGCAAAACCCAAACCTTAAATTTGTTTAACATCAACAACGAATTGCAAATTTGCGATTTACCTGGCTATGGCTATGCCAAGGTATCGAAAGACAAACGCGAAGGTTTTGGAAAAATGATTGCGTATTATTTGAGGGAAAGACCCAATTTGTTTTGCCTTTTTATTCTGCTGGATTTGAGAATTCCCCCTCAGAAAATTGATTTAGACTTTATTAACGACTGCGGCGACAATGCCATTCCCATGGTGATTGTTGGCACGAAGGCCGATAAATTAAAACCCGTTGAAGTGGAAGCCAATGCCCAAATTATCAAAGATGCATTGCTCGAAACCTGGGAAGAAGTTCCACCGTTCATCATTAGCTCATCTGAAACCAAGCAAGGCCACAAAGAAATTTGGGATGTGATTAAAAACGCAATGAAGAACGGGTGAGGTTTATTTTAAATTCACCACTTCAATCCAACCTTCATTTTTGTGATACATCTTACAAACAAATTTTTCTTCTAAAGCCTTACAGTTTTCAATTGTTTTAAAGGAAGCAGTAATAGTCGTTCCACTTGAAAACGAAGAAAGCTTTTCTTCATTACAAACATGAAAGTCTTTTCCGTCTAATCGGAGATAAGTTCCAGTACAGTCTTTTACAACGGTCATTGATTTGCACTTTTCCTTGTTGCAAGCAAACATTGTAAATAGCAATGCAATTGCTGTGATTGATAGCGTTTTTTTCATGATTAGTTAATTTTATTGGTTTATTGACAATAAGTTGTCAATTTTCGTTGCTTATTGTTCAATTAAAATCAAAATCCCCTATCCCCACAAAAAAGCATACGCTTTTTCGATCAACTCTTGCATTGGTGTTTCTTGGTGGATGTTGGCACCCAATTTGGAAAATTCACTGCGTAATGCTTCGATTTGGGGCGACGATTTTTCTTCGCGCTGATTCAATGCGCCAATGGCACACAACCACTCAATAGCCAAAACATTTTTGGTATTCTCTATTACCCTCAACAACTTCGTTGCCGCGTTTGCACCCATACTCACATGATCTTCCTGACCATTGCTGCTCACAATGCTGTCTACACTCGCAGGAGTGCATAATTGCTTGTTCTGACTCACCAACGATGCCGAAGTGTATTGTGCAATCATGTAACCGCTGTCAAGGCCCGCGCCGTCGGCTAAGTAAGGACTTAATCCGCGCTGACCACTCACCAACAAATACGTTCTGCGTTCAGAGATATTGGCCAATTCGGCAACCGCCATGGCACAATAATCCAATGTTAACGCCAACGGCTGACCGTGGAAATTCCCTCCACTCACAACCAAATTTTCGTCTTCAAAAACGTTGGGATTGTCGGTAACCGCATTCAATTCAGTTTCCCATACCTGAAAGCAATGCGCAAATGCATCGTAGGAAGCCCCGTGAACCTGAGGAATGCATCTAAAACTATATTGGTCTTGTACTTGAACTTTTTTCTTTGCGGCAATGCCAGAACCTTGCATGATGTCTCTCATTTCTTGCGCAACACGAACTTGACCTGCATGAGGCCTTACCCTGTGGATGGCTTCGGTAAAAGGCTCCAACCTACAGTCGAATCCATCTATACTTGCACCCGCAATTGTGGGAAGCAATGCCACAATTTGAGAAATCTGTGCATACGCATCTACCGCATGCGACAACATAAATTGGGTTCCATTGATCAATGCCAAAGCTTCTTTTGGGCCTAAAACAATGGGATCTAAATGCAGTGATTTCAACCAATCCTGAGACGACATTATTTGTCCCTCAACAAGAACTTTACCTTTACCAATTAACGGAAGCACCATTTGCGACAGCGGAGCCAGATCGCCGGAGGCACCCAACGACCCTTGAGAAGTCACAACAGGATACACTTTGTGGTTGAGCATATACGCCAAACGCTCAAAAATAATTGGCCTAACGGCAGAATGGCCTTTGCTCATGTTGATTAATTTCAACCAAAGCATATTGGCTACAAGTTGCGGCTTCAAGGGTTCGCCCACACCTGCAGCATGGGTAATGAGCAGATTTTCTTGCAGTTGACTCAATTGCTCGTTTGAAACAACCACATTTTGCAATGAGCCAAAGCCGGTATTTACACCGTAAACAGGTGCAGTGGCTTGATCCATAAAGCGTTGTAAAAAGTCAACACTTTTTTGCATGGTGTTGCGGGTTTCCTCGGAAAGTGAAACCGGCATTTGTATATGTTGAATCGCTTCTTTCAGCGTGTAAAAATTATTCATTGGTAACTTTATTGAAAATTTCGGTTGCGTTAATTAATTCTTGGTCGCCTGTAATCATATTTTTGAGGGACACTTTATTTTCTTCTTTTTCGGTAGAACCTATAATTGCGGCAAAGGCAAATCCTTTGGCATTGGCATAATCCAATTGTTTTTTCAATTTGGCGGCTCCGGGGTAAACCTCATTGGCAATTCCGTGTTGGCGTAAGTTTCTAGAAATGTCAATGGCATATCCCAACGACGATTCATCCAAGGCGCATATCAACAAAGTTGATGCATCAGACAAGGTAGTTGGAAACAGGTTTGCTGCTTCTAGATTGTCGTAAATTCGGTCAAGTCCAAACGACACTCCCACCCCTGAAACATCTTTCAGTCCAAAAATTCCAGTTAGGTTGTCGTAACGTCCACCACCGCCAATGCTGCCAATTTTATAGTCTTCAGGCATTCTATTGTCGTTCACAGCCACTTCAAAAACGCAACCGGTGTAGTAACTTAATCCTCGGGCAAGGGTTAAATCCAGTTGCAGATTGCTTGTATTTCCCACAAAATCAAAAACTGCTGAAATTTCATTCATTCCTTTTTTGAGGGACTCATTTTGGATGGGTGCATATTGATTGAGGGCATCCATAATTTGGGAATAATTGCCCAATTTTTGGGTTGCGCACAACCATTTCCACGCGTCGATGCTGTGAGATAATCCTTTGTTTTCTAGTTCGTTGGCAACACCGTCTTCACCAATTTTATCGGCTTTATCAATTATAACCATGAAGGCGTTCCAATTTTCAAGGGAACCCAAAACGGGTAAAAATGCGTCGAGAATGCCACGGTGGTTAATGCGAATGGTGATGCCGAGGTCGAGTTTTTCAAAAACCTCTTGGTACATTTCTATCAATTCGGCTTCAGAAACCACTGAGTTGGCACCCACTACGTCTATGTCGCACTGCCAGAATTCACGGTAGCGGCCTTTTTGCGGCCTATCGGCACGCCAAACGGGTTGCATTTGGTAGCGTTTGAATGGAAAGGTAATTTTATCGCGGTTCATCACCACGAACCTTGCTAGGGGCACGGTGAGATCGTAGCGCAATCCCCTATCTGAAATTTGAAGGATAAGGGCTTTTGAATTTTTTTCGGCTAAATGGGCGTCGTTGGCTTTTGAAAGAAAATCGCCAGAGTTGAGTACTTTAAAGAGAAGTTGATCGCCTTCATCGCCGTATTTTCCTTGCAAAGTTTTCAAATTTTCAAGGGCTGGAGTTTCAATTGCGCCGAAACCATGCAATTTGAATACATTTTCCATGATTGATAAAATGTATTTTCTGCGCAACATCATTTGCGGAGAAAAGTCGCGGGTTCCAGATGGTAATTGCGGTTTTTCCATTGTGCGAAAATAAATTAGAAATGCACGGTTTCCTAAATTTTAAAAAAGGTTTTGCATTTGGCACATTCTTTGCCTTAAATTTGGAGCAATGAATATCAAACAAAGTATCGCAATTATGGCTTTTGTTTTTGGGGGAATGTTAAGCCTTCAAGCGCAAACCGAAACTGTACCTTCCGTTATGGTGAAGAACTTAAATGGTGAAAGTGTTGATTTTAAAAACTGTATTGAGCCAGGAAAAATTACAATTATCTCTTTTTGGGCAACTTGGTGCGCTCCTTGTATTAAGGAATTGCAAGCCATTGATGCTAAATATGCCGAATGGCAAGAAAAATACAACCTTAAGTTGGTTGCGGTAACTGTTGATGATTCAAGAAACGTTAAAAAAGTAAAACCCAAAGTTTTGGGTGAAGGATGGACATACGAAATCATTTTAGACGAGAACATGGATTTGGCTCGTGCCATGAACATGAACAACCCTCCTATGACATTCATTGTTAATGCCGAAGGCAAAATTGTATATTCTCACCAAGGTTATACTCCTGGCGCTGAAGACGAACTTGAAAAAGAGTTGGAAGCGTTAAAAAAATAATAGATATTTATGTTACATGAAAAAGGAGCTTCAAATTGAAGCTCCTTTTTTGTTTATAAAATATCCTGAAGTTGAGGGATTTTCGAGTTGGTATCTATTTTGATTCCTTTGACCCCGGCATATTCGGCACATTGCACATCGCGGTCGCGGTCGCCAACCATGAATGATTGTGATGGGTCAATATTAAATTTGTGTAAGGCTTTTTCTATCATCAAACTGCCTGGCTTACGACAGAGACATTTGCCAGTGAAATCGGCATGATGGGGACAAAAATAAAAGGCTTCAATTTCAAATCCGTGAAACACGCATTGTCCTTGGAAATATTGATGCATGGCTTCCACTTCGGTTTCAGGATAAAGTTTTTTGGCCAATCCGCCTTGATTGGTGATAACGATGAGCAAATACCCCAAGTCGTGCCATTTTTTTAGGGTAGTGACCACATCGGGAAGAATCACAAATTCATCGAGTTTCATGGTATAATCACCAGGATCGTGATTTATCACTCCATCTCTGTCTAAAAAAAGTGCTTTATTTGTATAAGTTTGCATCTGTCATCAAATTTTAGACAAAATAACTTAATTTTGCCCATATTCACGAATGAATCCTTATTTAGTTATCATACCAACCTACAATGAAATCGAAAATATCGAAGCCATGATCCATAAAGTCATGTCCCTCGATAAAAAAATCGACCTTCTCATTGTTGACGATAATTCTCCTGACGGAACTGCGAATGTTGTATTGAACATGCAAAATCAGTATCCTGATCAATTGCATATATTGCAACGCGCGGGTAAAAATGGTTTAGGCACTGCCTATATTGCTGGTTTTCATTGGGCATTGGATAGGGATTATCAATACATCTGCGAAATGGACTGTGATTTTTCACATCCTGTAGATCAATTGCCAAATTTATTTAAAAAGTGCGAAGAAGGGGCCGATGTATGCGTGGGTTCTAGATATTATGGCGGTGTAGTGAATGTAGTGAACTGGCCAATGGGCAGGGTTTTGATGAGCTATTACGCCAGCAAATATGTTCAATTTGTAACAGGGTTAAACATAGCGGATACAACTGCAGGTTTTGTTTGTTACAAAAGAGAAGTGCTTGAGAAAATTGGCATCGATGAAATTAAATTCCGCGGTTATGCTTTCCAAATTGAAATGAAATTTAGGGCATCGCGCAGAGGGTATAAAATTGTTGAACATCCAATTATTTTCACTGACAGAACTGCGGGAACTTCTAAAATGAGTACCA
>CANKVM010000080.1 GCA_947487175.1 Flavobacteriales bacterium
TGGTAAATAACGATGCGTTTAACTTTCCAGCCACAGCCGGACCAAATGTAACTTGTGCCTTAGACATTGAACTTCAAAAATATGCCGAAGCCTTATTAACCGGTAAAAGAGGCTCGGTTGTTGCCATTGAACCAAGTTCAGGTGAAATTTTAACCTTTGTAAACAAACCCGATTTTGATCCCAATGAACTTATTGGCCAAGAACGTGGAAAAGCATTCCGACGAATGCTCATTGATCCAAAGAAACCCCTTTATAACAGGGCAGTAAAAGGAACTTATCCTCCTGGAAGTACAGTGAAAACGGTTCTTGCCTTGATTGCCATGCAAGAAGGTGTTTTACGTCCTGAAACAACCCACGGCTGTAACCATGGTTATCACTTGGGAAGTATTACAGTAGGCTGTCACCCTCACGGCGGACCGTTAGATTTGGTAGGATCTTTAAGAATATCTTGCAATAGTTATTACTGTCAAGTATTTAGAGATATCATTGACAATCCAAAGTACGGAGATGTTAAATTGGGTTATGCGGCTTTGGAAAGACATTGGCGCAGCTTCGGATTGGGATCTCCTACAGGTATTGATTTATTGGGTGAATCTGGAGGAAATATTCCCTCAGTGAAACAATTAGACAGACGCCATGGCGGTAGATGGAAAAGTAGCATGATTATTTCATTAGCTATTGGACAAGGAGAAATTCTACTTACTCCATTGCAATTGGCAAATGTGACTGCTATTATCGCCAATAGAGGATATTATTACTCTCCTCACTTGATCAAAAGTATCAACGGCGCTGGATTTCTCGACGCAAATTGGATAACCAAATTCAAATCTAAACATACCACAACCATCGATCCAGCTCATTTTGAAACCGTAATTGAGGGAATGTCGCAGGTTACCAAGCCTGGCGGAACAGCAGGTGGAACAGGGGTTGGAGATATTGAAATATGTGCTAAAACAGGTACTGCTCAAAATCCACATGGAAAAGATCACTCTTTGTACATTGCATTTTCACCAAGGGTAAACCCCAAAATTGCCATTGCCGTAATTGTTGAAAATGGTGGTTTCGGTGCTACATGGGCTGCGCCTATTGCCAATTTGTTGATTGAAAAATATTTAAAACCTACCGCAGAACCATTCAATGTGGCCATGCGTGAAAGAATGTTGAAAGGAGTCATTAACCAATGAGCAGTAATTCATACAAATACAACTCTGCAAGTGAAGGCAAAATAGACTTTATTGCCTTTGTGCTTTACTTAATTTTGGTAACCATTGGATTGGTAAATATTTACTCGGTTACGTCGGATGTAAATCAAACAGGGTTTCATTTGAGTACCATTGCAACAAAGCAAATCATTTGGATTGGCGGTGCTGCATTGATTATACTCACAGTAATTTTTGCAAACGTTACCATCATCGATTATTTTTCCTATTATGCTTATATCATTGCCATTCTGCTAAATGTGGCCGTTTTATTTTTGGGTAAGGACGTAAACGGTGCCAAATCTTGGTTTGGATTCGGAGGATTTGGTATTCAACCATCGGAGTTTGCTAAAGTTGCAACCGCAATGGCCTTAGCAAAATTTCTCGGTACATATGGAATAAAATTCAAGGGTTGGAAGAATATTGGAATTTCTATTGGCATATTCATATTGCCAATGATGATTATTTTGGTACAAAATGATACTGGAAGTGCACTGGTGTTTATGTCGTTCTTTCTGGTTCTTTACCGAGAAGGAATGCCAGGATATTTCTTGGTTTCTGCGGTTTGGTTGGGAGTACTTTCTATCATTTCAATCATTCTTGAGCAAAAACACGTTTCATTGGGGTATTTGTATGGTACCATTTTGGGTATTTCGAGCTTTATCATTTACTTCTCTAGGAGAAGTAAGCAAATATCCATCCTCGTGGCATTGATCGCTTTAATCAGCGTTGGTTACAGTGCCGGAATTGGACATGCCTATCAAACCATATTAAAACCTTACCAAAAAGACCGTATTGAAATTGTATTGGGCTTAAAAGAAGACCACCGAGGAATGGGCTATAACTTAGAGCAATCTAAAATTGCCATTGGTGCAGGACGCTTAATTGGACGTGGATTTCAAAATGGTACCCAAACCAAAATGGGATTTGTGCCTGAACAACATACCGACTTTATTTTCTGTACCATTGGTGAAGAATGGGGTTTTGTTGGCATTCTTTTCTTTTTTGGAATCTATGTGGGATTGTTAATTCGCCTAGTGCAATTGGCAGAAAGACAAACCGATACCTTTGGTAGGTTTTTGGGTTATAGTGTTGCATGTATCCTGTTTTTCCACTGGTTTGTAAATGTGGGAATGACCATTGGTATTATTCCCGTAATTGGAATTCCACTGCCATTTATCTCATTTGGAGGATCAAGTTTATGGGCCTTCACCCTATTGCTTTTCTTATTTTTAAGAGTTGACCAAGTAAGAAAGTAATTCTACAAAATCATTTTTGTATTATTGTAAATACTTTCTATAATGAAATCAAATATTACCCTTTTATCGTTATGTGTGGCACTGTCATTCTGTGGCAAAAAAAGTGCAAACAATGAAGTTTTGTTTGAAAGAATTGATGCATCTGAATCTGGAATCGACTTCGAAAATCTAGTTCCTGAAAACGACACGCTCAATCAATTCTCCTACAACTATCTATTTAATGGAAATGGTGTTGCCGTTGGCGATATCAATAACGACGGATTGCCAGATCTGTATTTTACAGGCAATTCTACATCATCCAAGTTATACTTGAACAAAGGTGATTTCAAATTCGAAGACATTACCGATAAAGCCGGTGTAGCTACCAAAAATTGGATGAGCGGAGTTGCCATGGCCGACGTAAATAACGATGGATTTTTAGATATTTATGTTTGCGGTAGCGGTCCCTCAAACAATTTAGACAACAAAAGAAACAAACTTTTCATCAATAACAAGAACGCAACTTTTACCGAATCGTCAGAAAAATGGGGCGTAAACGATCCAGGAAATGCCACTTGTGCTTCGTTTTTTGACATGGACAACGACGGTGACCTCGATTTTTACCTGGGAAACCACGCCGATAAGTTCTTTGTAGATGTAAATGTGCCTTTTACTAGGAACTTGGGAATGGACATTCATTCTCAACAGCATATGTTTAGAAACGACGGTGGAAAATACACTGATATTTCTGAAGAAGCCGGTATGAAAGCCACGGGTTACTGTTTAAGCGCCACTCCATCGGATTTTAATGGTGATGGATTGACCGATTTATACGTTTGTAACGATTATTATATTCCCGACTATTTCTATATCAATCAAGGCAATGGGAAGTTCATTGAAACAAATGCACAAAGGTTCAAACATATCAGCAACAATTCTATGGGAAGCGATGCTGCCGACGTAAACAACGATGGTTTGCTCGATTTGATTACCTTGGATATGTTGCCAGAAAATCCGAACAGATTCATGACGCTAATGGGTCCAAAAGATTACGACTATGTTACTGTAAGTGAAAGAAATGGCTATGGAAAGCAATACATGAAAAATGCCCTCCAAGTAAATCGCGGAAACGGCTATTTTTCAGATTTATCATACCTGTACGGCGTTGCCAGAACCGATTGGAGTTGGTCACCTTTGTTTTGCGACTTTAACGACGATGGATTTGTAGATCTTTACATATCGAACGGTTATTACAGAGATGTAACCAATTTGGATTTCGTGATTTATCAAAACCGCAAGACGGAACAAAATGGTTCTAACGTTTCTCACAAAGAAATTCTAGACCTCCTTCCTTTCCAAAAACTTCAGAATTACTTGTATATCAATCATGAGGGACAATCATTCACCAACGAAGCTGCGAATCTTGGATTGCCAGAAGAAACCTTGAGTACCGGTTCGGCGTATGGTGATTTGGACGGAGATGGCGATATTGACTTGGTATTATGCAACCAAGGGGAAAAACCTTTTATCTATAAAAATATTAAAAAGTCAGGCAATTTTGCCAATTTCACCTTCAGCTCTAAAACCAATCAAACTGCAATTGGTGTTAAACTCATAGTTGAGGATGATAGCGCTGTGAGAATCTTTGAAAACAACACTGCCAAAGGCTATCAGAGTTGTTCTGAGGGAATGATTCACGTTGGGTTGGGTGATAAAACATCCCTCAAAAAAGCAACCTTTATTCTTGGAAATGGCAAATCATTGACCCTTAATAATGTAGATATCAACAAAACTACGGTTGTGAACTTAGATGCCTTTAACGGAAGCCAAGGGTTGGCCTATTTAAACGCTGTGACCCATAAAAACGGGCCGTTATTTGACGATGTAACCGCAAATATTCAACTGAATTTTAAACACTCAGAAACAGAAACTCCTGATTTTAAACGCGATCCATTGTTGCCACACCGTTATACCATGATGGGACCAGGAATGACAACTGGAGATGTAAATGGCGATGGTTTAAGCGATTTGTTTATTGGAAATGCATCTTCAAGTAGTGGTTCAATCTTATATCTTCAAAATACTGCAGGTAAAATGGTTGCTTCGAATAGTCAACCTTGGAAATCAATCAAAGCCGATGTAATGGGTTCTTTGTTGTTTGATGCCGATGGCGACAACGATTTAGACCTTTATGTTGCGGTTGGAGGTGCTGAATTTGGTTGGCCCTCTCCCAATTACAAGCATCAATTGTATAAAAACGATGGCAAAGGGAATTTCACCGACAATTCAACGGCGATACCAAACGTGAATACCAGTGGAAGTTCAATTGCCGCAGGCGATTACGACAACGACGGTGATTTGGATTTGTTTGTTGCGGGTAGAATTCTGCCAAGTTTTTATCCTGAATTACAAATTAGAAGCTACCTATTAAAAAACAACGGAGGTAAATTTACCGACGTTACCGCCACCGACGCTCCTGCTTTGGTGATGCCGGGAATGATATCGTCGGCGATTTTTACTGATTACAACAACGACAATCAATTGGATTTGGCCATTGTGGGCGAATATACCCATTTGGTTTTTATGAAAAACACAGCTGGCAAATTTGAAATTGCCAATGAAGAAACCCAAACAGCAGCAAATGTTGGATGGTTTAATAGTATTTTGCCGATAGACATTGATAATGACAATGATTTAGACTATGTGTTGGGCAACAAAGGAAACAATAGCTTTTTGAATGCACGTGCCGAATTCCCCGTTGCCATTTATTGGACAGACTTGGATAAGAACGGCCGTGAAGATTTATTCATGAGCTACACCCAAGATGGCAAGGAATATCCGGTGAATTCAATTGATGAAATGCAAATGTCCTTCCCAGGATTCTTAAGCAAAAAATTCACCAACTATGTTGATTTTGGGGGAAAGACGGTGTTAGAAATATTTGGACAAGACAATTTGGACCAAAAGAAACTCACTGCCAACAATTTCAGCAGCATGATTGCCATCAACAATGGCGGCGTATTTGAAATGAAGCCTTTGCCAAGAGATGTACAAAGTGCTCCTATTTATGGAATGCTTGCGGTTGACGTAAATAACGACGGCTACGATGATGTTGTGGGAATTGGCAACAATCGCTACAACCGCCCCCAATTCGGTCCTGACGACGCTTTAAATGGCTTTGTTTTGATTAACAAAGCAGGAGTGCTTACTTATAGTGATGGACAACAGAACGGTTTTTACGTTCCTAATGATGGAAGATCGTTGGTAGGATTGGCAATTGGCAAAAAATTATCGGTTGTTGCCACACAAAACAACAGCATGGCGAAGGCGTTTAGGCCGAAATCTGATATTGAGTGTTTGAACATCCCTAAAAATGCGGCAAGTGCTTCTGTAACATTGGGTAATGGACAAACCAAAAGGGTGTATATTGGTTATGGAACGGGATATTTATCGGGGAGTGCGCCTATGGTTTTGAAAAATTCTTCAATAAAATCGGTTATTTTTTACAATAACAAAGGACAAGTTTTGAAATAATCATATTTTTCATTTATATTTGCACAAAATTCAAAGTTATGGGTGTTACTAGACTTAAAAGAAAAGAAGCTAAAAATCGTGCAAGAAGCTCTCAAAGAGTTGAAGATATTAAAAGATTAAAAGAGTATGTGAAAGTTGCATCTCCATACAAAAACGAATCTGGTATCATCCTTGAAGACCAAGTGAAAGCATAATTCAAAAGATTTTTATAAAGAAAAAGCTACCAAGAGGTAGCTTTTTTTTTGCTCTAGATAATTTAATTATAAGGCAAATTACCAAATAATGACATTTGTCATTTTATTGTACCTCAGATTCTGTATTTTTGATGTGTAATGAAAAAAGTAACTTTTATTAGTGCCCTATTATTCTTTGTGTTACAAGGTTGTACCTCTAGCAGAGAAAAGTCCATCCTTAAAAATGACATTCTGAGCGATTGTAACAAAGCCATTCAAAATGCCATTGTGGTTGATCATATTTCGGCTCCGGTTGGTGCCAGGCGCTACTACTATGCCAGCGTTGCAGCCTATGAAGCGTTGGTGCCCTTCTATCCCTCACAAAAATCGTTGGCCGGACAACTTCACGCCCTTAAAGCATTGCCAACGGTAGATACCGCAAAAGGATATTGCCTCGATTTGGTGGCCCTCGCCGCCCATACCTACGTATCGAAAATTGTGGTCTATAAAGAAGATTCTATCAACAGCTTCAGATCCCGAATGCTCAGTTGGTACAAGTCGCAATTGCCTTCATCGACATTTGCCAATAGTGTTTCATGGGGAGATTCGGTTGGTGCACACATTGCAAAGTGGTCGAAAAGTGACTCTTTTGGTTATTATAGGGGACGTGATTTTTACTTGGCAAAAAATGCAAACGGATTCTGGCAACCTACCCCGTCGGAATACAAACAAGCGGTTGAGCCAATGTGGGGACATATTCGCACGGCAGCGGTTCCATTGAAGCCAAATCAAGGTTCATCGGTATATGGCATTGCTTATGATGCCGATAAATTCGGCGCTATTAAAACGATTAAAGTGCCCAAAACCATTTGCCTACTTCCAGATAGCATTGCCAAACAACAAAATTTACATAGTCCTTGGATGCATTATTCATTGGCTGAACCCTTTTCATCGAACAAAAACAGCCGCTTTTATGCTTTGTGCAAAGAGGTTTACGATGTGGTGAACAGAAAGGATTCTAACGAATTGCGCATTGCCAAATATTGGGATGACAATCCGAATACCACGGTTCACTACGGACATGCTACCATCAACATTTTAAAAGTGTCGCCTGCAGGACATTGGCTCGGCATGTTTTCGATAGTGGCACAACAGAAAAAGTATTCACTGATTGAATCGGCTGAAGGAATGGCGATACTTTCATCGGCAATTCACGATGCATTTGTATCTTGTTGGAAGGTGAAGTACGAAACGGAATATGTTCGTCCGGTTACATCCATCAGGCAGCTCATTGATTCGTCGTGGACGCCTCCCATTGAAACCCCTGGTTTTCCAGAATATCCGAGTGGTCACAGCGTAGTTTCTAGCGCTGCAGCAACGGTGCTCACCCATTTCTTCGGCGAATACGAGTTCACCGACAGCTCAGAAAAGGAATTCGGATTGGGCACACGCACGTTCAAAAACTTCCGGGCAGCCAGCAACGAAGCCTGCGCGAGTCGTTTGTACGGCGGCATCCATTTCATCGACGCCATCGAAAAAGGCAAAATCCTCGGCAACGCCGTTGGCGATTGGATTGTAGGCCATTTGGTTACGAAGAGGTGAAAAATAACATTATTCTTTGTTACAATTTTTCAAAGATGATCAATTGTCGATACGGATAAGGATACAAACCCAAAATAGTCCGCACACTGCGAATAACTTATATGGGCAATGTTATCAGTTTCGTTTATTGTTACATATTGTATTTTCGGTATAGCGAACAAGTTTAGAATTTTTTAAAAGTTCTTTGATGTCTGATATAAGTTTCGTTTGTTCGTTTGCATTTAATTGAGCCAATTTTAAACAATAATCTATTTCCCCTTCTCTTCCCCAGTTTCCTTTTTCCATTTCAATTCGAATATTATTTTGAGTCTCGAAAACATTAATAAAGGATAAAAATTGTTGTTTCGCTTTGGCATCTATTCCAGAACCAATGCTGATAAATGAAATATTGAAACGGTAAATATTCACTGATTCCTCCACTTTATTTTGCAGATTACCAGATTGTAAAGCGGTATTGGTTCCTTTACAGGAAAACAACATACTTAATAAAACTGTAATTAGTAGTTTATTCATTTTTTGATTTTAGTTATTGATGTATAGAATATAAAATAAGACTCTACTATTTATATAATTATTCAGTTATAAATACTTTTTTGATTATTGAAGAAGTTGTATTGCTTATTCTAAGATAATAAGCACCTGCCTGAACATCTGTTATATCAATTGGAGATCTATCTTTGGTAATTATACCAATATCTTTAACGATTCCTCCAAGCATATTGATTATGGAGGCACGAACAACAGTATGATTATTTAAGTCAATTGATAATATAAACTGTCCATTATTAGGATTAGGATATACCATAACTGAGTTTACGCTATTTAGATCGTTGATTACATTTGTTAATTCACACCCATTTGATGTGAGCAAGCCTACTCTCAATCCATTCAATGTAGCACTCATTCTACTGGCTTGTCCACTTGTAAACATAACCATACTGCTATCATCCACGTAATCCATAAAATTCATGTACATTTCGCCATTATCACCTGAACCGCATTGATTGTTTGCTCTATGCGGAAATACAGGCTTATCAAAATTCGCTTTTTCGGCTTTTTCAGTATCATCAACAAAATCATCACCACAAGCAGTATCACCCCAAATATGCCTGAGGTTTAACCAATGTCCTACTTCATGTGTTCCGGTTCTTCCTTTATCATTTATAGCGAATTCACCGGATCCTGCTGTACCTTTTGTGCCAAAAGCTTCAAATCTTATTACTACACCGTCTAAATCGGGCTTACTTTGAAGTTCATCTGGGAAAGAAGCAAAACCAAGAATACCGCCATCAATATTTACAACATAAATATTTAAATATTTTTCAGGGTCCCAATTATTTTTTCCGCCACTGTCCGTAGATTTAATATCATCCCAATTATCTTCCTTCCAAGAAATAACATTTGTTTGAGTTCGAGTAATTCCATTAGTTGCGTTTCCATTTTCATCTTGTTGAGCAAGACAGAATTCGATTTTCGTATCTACTACAAACGGATGAAAAGGATGTTGATCATCTAAGCTATCCTCGTTCATTAGTCTAAAATCATTATTAAGAACATCTATTTGAGATCGAATTTGTTCATCACTTACGTTTTCAATTGAACTATTCCAAATAACATGCACAACTGTGGGAATAATGATTAAATTACCCTCTGATTTTCTTTTATTTAAGTGATTTAAATTCCAGAGACGGGCTGATTTTTCGCTTTTAAGCATTCTTTGCTTTAAAGTTGGATCATTAGCAATACTTTTATGAAGCTGTTGCATTGTTCCACATTTATTTGATTGCGCATTCGCAGAAAAGGAAAAAAGAGCAATAATTACAATTATTCCAATTTGTATTTTTTTTACCATTGTTTTATAATTTTAATATTTCCACTTTGATGGCAAGTAGAGTGAGGTTTAACAGGAACTAAATAATAATGATATACCAAAATTAAAACTTATTTTTTAAATTTAACTACAATCTTTCAAAATATTTTTGTCTTATCAGGGCTTCCAAAGAAGATTTAGGGAATAAATGATTTGCTTTTAGTCGAATGGATTCTCTTTTTATTATGAACTTGAGGTCACAAATTGTGACTTCAACTAAAAAAGGACGTTTTTCAACGTCCATTTTTAGTGTTTATGCAATATTAAATATAGCTTTATCGGTAATTACAAATGAATTACGACAAAGATGCAATTTGGATCTTGAGGTTTTCGATTTTGGTTAAGGCGTCGTTTTTCTTTTGTTGTTCTTTCGCAACTACATCCGGATGGGCGTTGGCTACGAACTTTTCATTCAACAACTTCTTGTCAACCGAAGCAATGAATCCCTCCAAATAAGAAATGTCTTTTTGGATTTTTTCAATTTCCTCTTCTTTGTTGATTTCGATGTTCAAAATCACCTTCACTTCCGATGTGCCAGATATAAAGACAACCACATTGCTAGAATCGGTATTTTCGAAATTTAAATCGATGTTTGAAAGCTTCACAATCAATTCTTTGTATGTGGTAATTTCAATAGAAGGTTTAGCAACGAAAACTTCCAATTTCTCCTTAGGTGACAACCCTTTCTGGCTGCGAATATTTCTAATTTCAGAAACGAAAGCAATTGGCAAATCTAAATTCAACTCCGACAAATCTTGGGCAGTTGGATACTCGCTGATGGTACACGCCTTTTCAGGGGTTCCATTATTCAACGCCTGGAATATTTCTTCGGTAATGAACGGCATGTAAGGATGAATTGCCTTCATCAATA
>CANKVM010000081.1 GCA_947487175.1 Flavobacteriales bacterium
ATCCGTCCGACTACCCAAATATTGAGTACTGCGGCATCATGAGCATGGGCAGTTTAACCCACGATGTTGAACTCACAAAAACTGAGTTCGCATTAGCACAATCTTATTTCGAAGAAATCAAATCAACGTATTTCCCAACACTTGAAAGCTTCAAAGAACTTTCGATAGGCATGAGTGGCGATTATAAAATTGCCATTGAATACGGCAGCACCATGGTGAGAATTGGCAGTGCTGTTTTTGAATAAACTAAAAAGGGCCATCCTTGCAGACGGCCCTTTTTAGTTATTGTTATTTATTGTTGTTTTATTATTGAAATCTGAACTTCGCACCTACTTGGAAAACCAAACAGTTGAATTCAGGACTTGCAGTACCATTTCCTTGGCTGTTGTATGTACCTGCTGAAAAGATTGCACCAGCTTCACCAAAAAGTATAATAGCATCTGAAACATTATAATTAGCCACTACGCCAGCATTCATTGACCATGTACCATCTTCTTGCCCTTCAGGCAAATTGTCGGCAGTCATTAAATAAGTAGATATGCCAGCACCAATTTTACCTGCAACGTTAAAATCTTCATCGGCATCTCCCACCAAATATCTACCGTAACCCGCATTTAAATGCATGAAACTAATTTTTGTTCCAGAAGCACCGTCGGCGTAATCTTTATTTGAAAAAATAGCATCTCCAAAAAAGAATGATTCATCTTGTTCGTATTGGAATTTACCAGAAAATGAAGATGTCATAGTTCCTAAGCCAGTTCCAAGATACATTGATGGAGCTAATCCAGCACCAATACTTAAGTTGCTAATTTCAAATTGTGCATTAGAAACTGAAATTCCTCCAAGAAACAATGCAATTGATAATAAAATCTTTTTCATTTTTTTATAGTTTAAGAGTTAGTTTATTATAATTAATAATTATTCAACATCATTGGCATGATGAGCATGGTGATTTCTTCATTTTTTTCGTTCTCAGCAGGGACCAATAATCCCGCACGGTTTGGTTGTGACATTTTCAACTGAACGTTTTCTCCGTCCATGGTCGACAACATTTCCTTCAAGAAACGAGCATTGAATCCAATTTCCATATCTTCACCATCGTATTCACAATTGATTTTTTCAGTTGCTTCATTTGCCATTTCAATATCTTCAGCACTCACGGTCAAATCACTGCCCGTAATTTTCAAGCGAACTTGGTGTGTAGTTTTAGAGGCAAAAATGCTGATACGGTTAATAGAACTCAACAAATCAGTTCTAGAAATGGTAATTACATTTGGATTTTCTTGAGGTATTACCGCAGAATACTCAGGGTATTTTTCATCTAACAAACGACAAATTAACTGAGTGCTACCGAAAGTGAAAAACACATTGGTTTTGTTGTAATCAACAATCACTGGAGTTTCATCGTTAGGTAATGCAGTTTTCAACAAGTTCAACGGTTTTTTAGGAATAATAAAACTGTGATCAACTTGAGGAGCAATGTCTTTACGGGTAAAACGAACCAATTTATTTGCATCGGTTGCAACAAAATTTACGTGGTTGTTTTTCATTTCAACAAACAAACCTGTTAAATTCAAACGCAATTCGTCAGAACCGGCGGCAAACAATGTTTTGCTAATTGCGCGCAACAATAAATTTGCTGGAACCGTGAAACTGCCATCGCCACTTTTTTCAGGTAATGTTGGATAATCAACACCATCTTGTCCCGCCATTTTGTAACGTCCGTTGTTATTAACCACTTCAATACCATGAGATACCGCGTCAATATTAAATGTAACCGGTTGTTCTGGCAAAGAACGTAGAATATCGATAACCATTTTGCTTGGTACCGCAACGCGCATATTGTCTTTTGACTCAACAGGCATAACCGTGGTCATACTTGTTTCTAAATCTGTACTGTAGATGGTAAGCTCATTATTACTGATATCGAACAAAAAGTTTTCCAAAATTGGAATAATTGGTTTCGACATAATGGCACCGTTTACGGATAAAAGATGCTGTAACAAATCGCTAGTAGAAGGAGCTATAAACTTCATAATATATATTTTACTTTTAGTGAAAAAAGAATCACTGCAAACCTATTCATGTATGAGCAATAAAAATACACAACTTCATGTATTTTATAAACACTTTTTGCATGATGTCCACAATTCTTCTATTATTTTTCGTTTTCTGGTTCAGGATCGGTAATCACAAAAATATCTTCATTGTCTTTTTTCATGAGATATTTTTCTCTGGCAAACTTTTCTAAATTACGCTCGTTGCCAAATAAGTCTGTTTTTTGTCTGCGCAATTCCGCAATTTTTACCTTGTGAATTTTGATACTCTCCTCCAAATCGGCAATATCAGATACCAATCTAATTCTATAAATAAAATTATTGGTATCGAAAAATGTCATCCACAAGAAAAACATCCCAAAGAAGAGTACATATCGATATTTATACAACGGAGAATTCATATTTACAAAAATGAACCAAAATTTACAAACTATACGCACAGTTTTTTATGCTGTCAACTTTTTTAATCTATTTTTGCAAACCCAATGAAATTTAACGGCATCATTCTTTTTATTATTCTTGTTTTAGGAGCATGCTCTTCTCGCACGAATCATGAAAATTTCGACGCCAATGCAATCACTTGGAACACCAATAAATATGCCCAACTTTTTGAAATTGGCCAAAGCAAAACTGATACGTTCATTCGCTTGTATACCTTTAACCAAACACAAGCCAATGTCCCTCAAAATAAAACCCTTGTTGGTTCTTTTTTTTGGGGCGGAACAAAACAAAGTGGGAACTTTTCGACCTCTCCAGGCTCCACTGAAAAGCATTACACTAAAATTTCAAAGCGCCACCGTTACATCCTGCTTTCTACCGTGTTTACCAGGTTTTTTACTGAGTTAAGTCAACAGAAAAATATAGTTGCCGTAGACCAAGCAAAATACCTTTGCAAAGATATTTTCCCTCAAAAAAACAAAATCCCTTCGGTACAACCAACCGGTGAAATCAATGCCGAAGCTGCCCTCAATTTACACCCAGACATCGTTATTGCGTATTTTATTAACAACAAAGAAAAGAGCAATTTAGAACGCCTAAATACACAAAAAACGCATGTGCTTTTTTGTCAATCTCACCTAGAAAATCACCCCCTCGGCAGGGCTGAATGGATTACGCTTTTTGGATTTCTCACCGGTAGCGAAAAAGCATTCTTCTTTAGCGATATTGAATACGAATACATGCGATTGAAAAAAGACTTATCTGAAACAACCCCTGTGAATGTAATGATTAACCTACCCTATTCGGGTACTTGGGATGTTCCACGACAAAATGCCTACCTCGCCATTTTGCTGAAAGATGCAAAAACAAATCCAGTTTGGTTGGAAGGTAACCGCTATTCTGGAGTTGGAAGTGCACAAATTGGATTGGAACTGGGCTATCAACTCCTTTCAAAAGCAAGTTTTTGGATAAACCCAGGCATGTGTGAATCAATTGCTTGCATCAAAAGCACGGATCCCCGAATTGCAAAATGTCTACCTGTTATAAATCAAAAAGTTTTTCAATGTAATCTTACCCAAGAACCCGATGGCGCAAATGCTTATTGGGACCTTGGAGCAGTTCATCCAGAATACGTTCTGAGTGACTTTGCAAAAATGTTCCACGCCGAAAAACCTGATTTTGCAGCAAAAAAATACTACTTTTACCAGCAACTCAAATGAAAGCAAAACACATCCATATCCTGCTGGCAATCATTACCGTAGTCATCATTTTTGTTGATTTATTTTGGGGGATGTCTAACTTAAATACCCCTTTGTTTTCGGACATTGTTTTCACGCAATTTAGATTGCCCCGAGTTGCAGCAGCTGCTTTGGCCGGGGGAAGTTTAGCCATATCAGGATTAATTATGCAAACGCTGTTTCGCAATCCATTGGCTGGCCCATACCTCATTGGAATAACCCCAGGTGCCAGTTTTGGTATTGCCGTATCCTTGTTTGCACAACCGCTTTTTGCACATTTGCCTTGGTTTGCCGAAATCGGAACGCTTACTGCAAGTGTTTTGGGAGCGCTCTTTGCCTTAATGATTCAACTAATTTTGAACAAAGGATTTTCAAGCACCACCCGATTGCTGCTTACAGGCATGGTGCTCAGTTTTTTGTTTTCGGCAGGTGTTGATTTGCTGCAAAACATTGGCAACATTGAGCAAATAAAACAATTTAGTTTGTGGGGAATGGGAAGCTTTGAACGCGTGAAACCCAATGAGGTTTCATATATACTTATTCCACTCATTGTAGGCTTTGCCTTTGTTTTATGGAATCGCTTCAAATTAGACTCCTACCTCCTCGGCGATATTTATGCTTTATCGGCTGGTGTTAACGTAACACGCCTCCGACGAACCATGATTTTGGTTGGCGCCATCATGGCTGGATGGATTACTGCATTTTGTGGTCCAATTAGTTTTGTAGGACTGATTGCGCCTCACATTGCAAAACGCATTTACAAAAACGAATCCCATCAAAAAATATTGATTCCTTCTATCATTTGGGGGACATTTTTATGCGTATCAGCCGATTTATTGGCCCATCACCTAATTGACGGAATTACGCTTCAGCTTAATGCCATTTGCGCCCTCATTGGCGCGCCTATCTTAATTGTGAGCTTCAGAAAAGTTCAGGGGTAGGTGTTTTTATTGACTTGCCTAGAGTATAATTTTTCACTAACTTTGTTTTAATAGTAAAATGAATAAAATTCTTACAAAAAATCCACAATATATCACAGACGATTCTGGTAATAAGATTTCGGTGGTTATTCCTATAAAGGATTTTAAGGCAATGTTGGAGGATTTAGAAGAACTTGAAGATATCAAACTTTATGACAAGGCTAAAAAATCTGAAGGGCCTTCCATTCCCCTCAATGAAGCGTTTAAAATTATTGAAACAAAACGCAAATCTAAAAAATGACCTATCAGGTTTCTTTGAAAAAAAGAGTAATCAAAGTTCTTTCTAAAATTAATGAACCTTATTATTCAAATTTAAAGGATGCTATTTTTGATTTAGCTGAAAATCCTAGACCAGTAGGTTACAAAAAACTAAAAGGAAGAGATGCTTACAGAATTCGTGTGGCTGATTATCGCATTATTTACGAAATTAATGATGAAATTCTATTAATCGACATTATTGACCTTGGTCATCGAAAAGAAATTTACAAATAATTCAATTGTCCCTAATTTAATTGTGAGCTTCAGAAAGCATCACTCCAAATGGGCAATCTTGATAATGTGCTCAATTTGGTAGTCTAAAACAGGATCGAATTCTTGTTTTAAGTCGTGGCCCCAAAAGCTGCCAAAAGTTTGCCAAAGAAAGGCTTCGGCGGTGCCTCGGTAATTTTTTAGGATTTCCCAACTGGTTTTTCCCGTTTCGCGGTGCAGCAACTTCATCAATACTTGGCCTTCACCAATAGTTAAATTCTTTAACTGTTGGGTGTACATCGTTTTTAAACTGTTTTCACATTTTTTGATGTACTTTTTGCGGTCCCGTTTGTTTGTGATTGTGGCCAATTGGTCTTCCATGGCCTTCATTTTATACGCAGCCATCTTTGCAAATGGCATGGTTTTAATTACCCTTCTTCTAAGAATTTTATAATCGTTGATTGCCTGTTCATCCAATGTATTCGATAGAATAATTGGATCCATGCGCTCAACATCGGTAATGGTATCGCCATTTACAATGGTAATTTGTGCATTGGTGTTAGCCAACAGCATCAAACTCAACAAAAAGACAATTGTCTTTACTTTGTTGAAGTTGCTAACGGACGGTTTTTGAATAGAAAAAATCCACATGTTCCTAAAACGATTAATAAGAGGGAAATCATTTGCGCTTGTGAAAAAACCATCCCCGCAAATCGATAAAGACTATCGCCATGCTCACGAATGGTTTCAATTGCAAATCTTTCCACGCCTGCAAACATCAAATAGATGCAGAATAATTGACCCGAAATAAAGTTTTTATTTCGCAATACAAACCACAAAACTGCAAACAATGCCAAAGCCATAAATGCTTCATACAAGGGAGTTGGGTAAACAGGTGTCGACAATTGATAACAATAATCACCCGAACATCCTGGCACTGGCTCCATGCCCATTCCTGGATAATCTTTGCCCAAAACATTGTGGGGATATTTATAAGCCCAAGCCCAATCTGGCAAAAAACTAGATGGAGTTACATTGGCTATGCCCCAATCGCCATCACCAGAGAAATGACAACCAAAACGTCCAATTCCATAAGAAAGCATCATACCAGGTGCACTCGCATCAAAAACATGGCGCCATTGATACCCTTTTTTAGCGGTATAAATCAATACACCGGCAGCACCGCAAATGAGTCCTCCAAAAAACGTCCATCCACCCGTAGTGAAAATATCTTGGATCAATGTACTCAAATGAATTTGACTTGGCGTTTCTAATAAGTGAAATACTTTGGCTCCTAAAAATCCTGACAATAGCGCAACGGTAGTAATATTCCCCATATCATCGGCAATTGAAACCGAATGCGTTATTTCTTTGGGCTCTGCCAATTGTTGTTTTTTATCGGCATACTTTTTAGACGCAAGACTCAATGCTAAAGCAGTAATTCCGAACATAAAACTTCCCTCAGAAGTGAAAATATGTTCTTGGGGTGCAAAGTTCGAACCCGCATTCACCATTAAATAAATGATTTTATACCCAAATAAAAACGACATTACCCCACCTATTGCATATTCAGAAATTGGAAAAGGTTTCCCAATTATTTCTGTTACTGTTTTTGAGGGAAAAAGACCGAGTTTTGTTTTGCGGGCAAATTCAGTTTGGAAGGCCCAATAGGCTGCTGCAATAGAAATTGCAACGAACAATCCGAAGGTATTAACCACTTCTAAAAATCGAAGTTCAATACCAAAAATATCTTTTAAAAAATGATATAACGTAGGAAACACACTGCAAATTACGACCTTATTTCGGCGTAATCAAATATTCCTTCAACTAAAAATTCATCGTTGATAAATTTCAGGGTTACCGGCACCAATGTATTCACCAACAAAGGATCGTATTGCGTAGTTACTTTCACATAATTATCGGTAAAACCTGTCATCATGCCCCCTTTTTCTTCGGCTTCAAAAAGCACTTCGTGGGTTTTCCCCATATGCTGTTCGTAGAAAAATCTTTTTTTCTTTTCGCTCAAACTTCTGAGTTGGGTGGTTCTTTCTCCTCTTACTTTAACTGGCACCACTTCTTTCATTTTTTTGGCTGTTGTATTGGCACGTTCACTGTAAGGAAAAACATGCAAATAACTCACTTCCAATTCATTGATAAAGTTGTAGGTGTCTAAAAAATGTTCGTCCGTTTCACCAGGGAAACCCACTATCACATCTACTCCAATGCAGCAATGCGGCATTTTTTCTTTGATATAAGCAACCCTTGAGGAGTACACATCCGACAAGTATCGGCGACGCATTCTTTGTAATATTTCATCATTTCCACTTTGCAATGGAATATGAAAATGCGGCACGAACTTTTGACTATTGGCTACAAAATCAATGATTTCATTGGTCAATAAATTGGGTTCAATGCTGCTAATTCTGTAACGGTGAACGGTTTCAATTTTGTCTAATTCTTGAATTAAATCAAAAAAAGTTTCGCCATTTTGAACTCCAAAATCGCCCAAGTTTACTCCTGTAAGTACAATTTCTTTGATACCGTCTTCCGAGACTTTTTTCACGCGTTCAACGGTAGTTTCCACAGTGGCGCTTCTGCTTTCACCTCTTGCCAATGGAATGGTACAAAAGCTACAGAAATAATCGCAGCCATCTTGCACTTTCAAAAACATGCGGGTTCTATCGCCTTCACTAAAACCTGGCACAAATTCGTGCACATCTTTAATTGGGGCGTTGTATAATCGGGTTTTTTCTTCTTTTTTGAGGGAATGTAAATGGTCCATCAACTGGAATTTCTCAGCTGCACCCAAAACCATGTCAACCCCGGGAATATTTGAAATTTCTTCTGGTTTCAATTGGGCATAACATCCCACTATCACAATGTAAGCTTCTGGATTAAGCCTTAAAGCTTCGGCAACTACCTTTTTACATTTCCTATCGGCGTGATCGGTAACACTGCAAGTGTTAATGACATATAAATCAGCGCCTTCGTGGAATTGCTTCCGCTCAAAACCGCTTTTCTCTAATTGCTGCGCAATGGTGCTACTTTCAGCAAAATTTAATTTACAACCTAGTGTATAGAGGGCTACAGATGAACGCAAAACAATGCAAAGTTACAACAGTGGTTCCACTTTAGAAAATAAAGGCAAATTCTAAGGAGGCAGTACCAATATGTTTTCCCAATCCAGTGAGTGGCAACAAAGGATAAACTGTTGTTATCTTGGTTACAGGATCCGTTTCCGAAGTGGTTAATTTAAAATTATTGTTTAAGTTATTCAATCCCACTTTCAATGCAATTTGATAGCCAAAACCCTCCTGTTTATGCTGGTATCCAAGCAAACCAGTTAATTCAAAATTCTTCAGGGGTAAATTATCCCAAGTACTGCTAAAGTTTCCACTATTTAATGGCATTTGGTCGGCTCCTATATAAACCACCGATCTAAAAATAATACCAGGTTGAATTCCAACCATAATCTGATTGGCCTTGGCTTTTGTGAATTCGCCTACTTTAATTAGTAAATTGAGCGGAATATCAACCGAAATAATACCAATACGAGAATAGGTCCTATTTTCTTGGGTAGCGTTTACATTGTTAAAATTACTCCCTCTTAAACGCAAATCCAATCCTGTTTGATAATGAATCAGTTTTTTATCGAGTTTATTGTGATAATATATACCTGCCACATAGCCCATCAAAGGCGTAGGATTTGCCAATTCACCCCCAAACATTGTTGATGCTGAAATACCAAGTTTGATACCAAAATTGGTATTTTTTTCGTAATCAGGATCATTTTGAGCCTGAAGCGAGGTGGCCAACATTGCCAAAAGAATGAATAGTTTTACCTTCATATGTCTTGCACTTTTTTGCTTTTCAAAGCGGTAGAAACGGCTACATCCATTACCCTTTCAGCAAAAGGACGGGTATATTCGTTCAACGCTTCAACTCCCGCCAAAATTTCATTGCGGTTGTTTGAAAGTAATAGACCACGCAAACTTTCAATTCGTTGTTCGGTGCCTAAAATTTCTTCTGAAGTAAGTAAAATACCATGTTTTTCTAAAAAGCGTTTGGCGGTATAAATGAGCTGTTCTGCTTCGTTTTGTGCTTCCTTTTCTAACCTAAGTTCAATATCGGCTTGGGCGTTAATCATGCCACTTTCGAGCATAGTTTCTACTTCAGCATCGGTTAAACCGTATGTTGGTTGAATATCCACTTCTTGCATCACCCCACTGCGCAGTTCTTTTGCAGCCACTTTTAAAACCCCATCGGCATTGATAGCAAATTGGATTTCAATTTTTGGAAATCCCGCGGGCATGGCAGGAATGTTTTTCAAAATAAACTCACCCAATTTTCTGTTTTGGGTTACCAATTCACGTTCACCTTGATAGACTGCAATTTTCAAATTTACTTGGCCATCTACAGAAGTAGTATACTCTCTGCCAATGCGTGTAGGTATTTTTGAATTTCGAGGGATAAGGACATCCATCAATTCTCCAGCTGTTTCAATTCCCAACGACAAAGGTGTAACATCCAATAACAAAATATCCTTTCTGTTTCCCGCCAAGATATCGGCTTCAATTGCTGCCCCAAGGGCAACGACTTCGTCGGGATTAATTTGGTTATTGACCAGAACACCAGGGAATCTATCCGACAAAAGTTTATAAATTTCCGGAAATCGGGTACTTCCCCCAACCATCACAATTTCGTCTATTTCATTGGCTGATAGCTTGGCATCTTTCAAAGCCATGGTAACACAATTCATTGATTTAGTTAAAATTGGCTGAGCTAATTCAACCAAGGTTTTATACTCAATATACGTATTTAATGTCACATTTCCAAATTGCACCGGAGTATTGAAGGGCAATTCCGGAGAATTCGACAATGCTATTTTTGCATTTTCCGCAGCCAATCGCAAGGCTTGAATTTGATTCTGATTTAAATTTTCAATTTCTAGTCCGTTTAACTCTAACCAATATTTCACTATGATTTTGTCAATATCATCTCCACCCAAATAAGTGTCGCCATTGGTGGCAATGACTTCAAACACACCTTGCTCGAGTCTCAAAATTGAAACATCAAATGTCCCTCCCCCCAAATCAAAA
>CANKVM010000082.1 GCA_947487175.1 Flavobacteriales bacterium
CTCCCACTGCAATAGATTTTAACCACATCGGGATTCTCGATTTGATGAATAACATTGGCAATTTCGTCATCCTTGGTAGTAACAAACAAAACATCACCCGATTTTAATGTTTGATTTATAGCACTTTTGCGATAAATATCAATCCCAGCAATTGAAATGTTTTGATCCGTAAATATCCCTCCAAAATTTAAACTGTTTTGAATGAAATACTCCGACAAATGTTTGCCTAAGTTTCCATATCCAACAATGTAAATTTCAGAAATCATGCCTTTGCTAAATTCCGCTGAATTTTTATCCGATTTAATACGGCAACACAAAATCCTATTAACATGATAATGGTACCAGCCCAAACCAAATTAATCCAAGGAAATTGAATTATTTTCAATACAATATAATCTTTTACTGGTGTTTTTTCACCAGATTGAATGCTAAACTGAATATTCTGCTTCGATGGATCTGGATCTAAAATTTTGATATTCTGAATCATCAACATCAAACCAAGTTCATTGCTTTCCGCTGGATTTGATTCAAAATCACCTGATTCTTGGTTCACTCGAAACTCTGGATAAATTGTAGCTGTATCGCCCAATCGATCTGCAACAACCGTTAATCGCAGTACAACACCTAAATTAGAACTGAAACGTTCTATGTCCCTCAAGGTCATTTTTGTTTTGCCAGATTCCGTTATAAACGTCTCTCCTACTTTCACTTCGGAGGTTTTAAAGCCACTATAAGGTTCAACCTTATCCATTCCACTTTCGTAGTTTACGTGAGTAAAAACGTCGTTCGACAAGTAATGCTTGGTAGAAGGCTCAGCCAACAATCCCATTTTAGGATTGTTCTGGGTTTTAGGAGTTAAATAAAATGAATCTTTAGTTTGGCTATTCACAAACAATACGTGGAAATATTTGTCAATTGAATCTTTTCCAGTACCCACAATTTTGTGGGTGTAATTGGCAGTATAATTTCCAACGGTAATTGGTTTGTTCTTGTACAATATTCTATTCTCACGGTTAAATGCCATTCCCTTTGTATCGGTTTGACCTTTTTCGTTGGTTTCAGGAGCCATGTCAATTCCCTCATTAGAACGGGTAAGAATTTTTTGATTTACAGACGAAACCAGAACACCAACCAACAATACACCAAATCCAACGTGAGAAATACTCGCTCCCCAAGTAATTACCTTTGCTTTTGCGCTATTTCTAACATATAACAAGTTAGCCATGATTACCCAAATAGCCAAGAATAAGAAGATGATAAAGTTTATACCTTCAATCTTAAAGCTCAAATTAATTAAAAAAGTTAGAATCAACGCCGTTGAAAATGTAATAATTACTTGTTTCAAAATCAATTTCGTATTTGATTCTCTATAACTAAAATATTGACCAATAGCCATCAATGCCATAATTGGCATTGCCATCCACAATTGAACGCGGTTATAATCGGCTGCTACGGGAATACCTGTTTTGTATCCAAATAATTTGTTAAACACGGGAATACTAGTTCCAGAGAAAACTTGAATCAAACTCAAAATCAAAAACATGGATCCCATGAACATCCAAAACTCTCTTGACGACAAATGCTCATCGCCCAATGCAGTTTTTGTTCGCTTGTACAATCGGATAATAAACAAAATTATTATCCCTAAAAACAGAATGATACCGCCATTTTTAACAACACCATGAAATACAGTGCTTACCGTTGATTTATCTGTAGGAATGATATAAGACAATCCGATAATGGCAACGAGTACCAAAAACGCAATCAACAGCATGTTGTTTTGGCTTTTCTGGCTTGAGAAGGTAGAAACCAAACTCAAGTAAATAAAGCCCAACAAGAATATCAATAATTGTCCCGATAATCCCAAATCCGTAAATGAATGCACACTGGCTTCACCCAATATTCCACTCCTGGTTAGGAATGTTGCATACAACACCAACCAAAACGACAATTGCACCAATAAATGCGATGTAAATATATGTCGGCCTGTATTTTTAGAAATCAACAACAAATGCACTGCGGCAGCCATAATTAACCACGGCAACAACGACGCATTTTCAACTGGATCCCATGCCCAATATCCACCAAACGACAAACTTTCGTAAGCCCAGAAACCACCCATGATGATTCCGGTACCTAAAATTCCAACACAAATCAATCCCCATATTAATGCAGGATGAATCCATGATCTATCATCTTTACGCCACAAAGCGGCAATAGAATAAGCAAACGGCACAATGGCAAGTGAGAATCCCAAGAACAAAGTTGGAGGATGTATTACCATCCAATAATTCTGCAAGAGCTGATTCAATCCATTTCCATCGGTAAATACCTTTAAATAATTTCCAACACCCAATTGTCCCAAAATAGGAATCTGCAAAAACTCTGGACGTTGTTCTCTAAGTAAATCGAAAGGACTACTTCCAATTTTAAAGTCCCCCAAATGGAAACCAACCAACATTGAACTCAATGCAATTTGAGCAAAGGCAACCACGGCCATGGTACTTCTTTCCCATTTACCAGAAACCCTTATGAGTATCATTCCAATTATGGAATTCCAAAACAGCCATAGTAAAAAACTACCTTCTTGTCCTTCCCAAAAACAGGAAATCATGTAATACACAGGAAGTGATTTGCTGCTATGTCGCCAAGCGTAATAGTATTCAAACCTATGGTTAAAGATGATTGCAAACAAGATTACAAAAACTGCAACTACCGAAAAGGCATGGATATAAAAGGAAGTTCTCGCTAATTTAGATTCACTTACGATTTGATTTCGCTCTGATCTAAAGTAAAAAACAGCCGATAAAATGGCTGTAACGAACATAAGTACAGAAAAAAATTGGCCTAAGTTACCTAGCCAAAGCCATTCTCCTACGAACGAAATGATTTCAGTTTTTGTTTGCATTATTTGTTTGTGGAATTAACAGGAGTGTCTTCGTATTTTGAGGGACACTTGCTGAAAATAGTTTCTGCGTGAAAATATTCACCTTCACTTTTTCCTATGATGAGCATTTTTTCTGCTCGCTCTAAATCTTGTGGCTTCGGTTTTAAGTATTTCACCATTCTTTCTGTCCCCAATGAATCTATCGCTGAAAATATTAACAAGTTTGGATCTATTTGCGGATCGTATTGAACAGGTTTTGCTTTGTTTAATTTGCAGTAAATATGATATACTTTGTTTGAATTTTCTTTGGCCAACGAATCAGCACCATTAAATGAAACAATTTGGGTTGTATTGCCATACAAACTTACAACAGCTGCCACACCAAGGCTGGCAATAATTAAAAGTGCAATGTGTAATGGTTTCATTTTTGATTTATTTGTTTTTCTAACTTGGTCATTTTTCTATCTAACCGGATTAAATAAAATATGATTCCTATAAATATTAAAACCAGAACCGTTGCAACAACATTGAATTTTGCATTGCCTCGCAACATATTGGTTGCAGCATCCGAAACAGGATTTGTTCCAGAAACTGCCGATTCTCCTGCCATTAGAAAGTTCATTGAACTTAAACAAATTGTTAATATAATTGCCTTTAATTTATTCATTATCTTCTCTTTCTATTTGTATATTTTTAATTGTTTCAAAACGGTATCTCAAAATTGATATCCATATAAAAAATAATATCCATCCAATTACCGCAGGGTAAAAGAACAATCGCAAGGTATTATCTAAGTCGTATTTGTTAAATCCTACTGTTCCACCAGAACCAGGATGTAAGGTATCGGCCGACAATTTTGGCATGATTGCAATCAGTGCCATAAAAATTGGATAAATCAAAATGGCATAAACACTTGATATTCTTGCACGTTGATAAGGGTCTTTCAAGGAAGTTCTCAATATCAAATATGCCAAATACATAAACATTCCAATTGCAACTCCATTTAGCTTTGGATCATCGCTTGGCCACCAGCTTTCCCAAGTGATACTTGCCCAAGAAGAACCTGTAACACAACCCAAAACTCCGTTTAGTATTCCGATTTTAATAAAACTCTCCGACCACAAATCGTCTTTCAATTGATTTTTCATCAAGTATTTGATGGCATAAATCACAGACAATAACAATAGGAACATCATTGAAAACCACATTGGAACATGGTACAACAAGTTGCGAATACTCTCGTTTAATATGGGTCTATTTGGAAATCCCGATTGAACATCTTGTTTCACCAACGATGTCAAATTACTTAATTCAATTTTGTTTGAAACCCCTGTGTCTGAATTGCTTTTCTCAACCCATACAGCGTCTGGAAAATACATCCACTGCTTTGGCGAAACACTTGAAGACCCAAAAATAAACACATCAAACAATTGTGAATGTTGGGTATCGCCCAACATCACATTGATTTTTGAATTCAAATAACCAGCTTCATTGTATTGGTTTTCTTGTGATTGAAAAACCAAATTCTTGTGCTTTAAAATCACTTTCTCTGCAACAAAACCTGAACCTGGATTATATAAATCTATAGAAAACGTTTGTAATTCATTGCTTTTCAATTGTCCATTAGAAACACCCGTAATGCCTGTTTTCAAGGGCAAAAACAACCCACCAACCAATACATAAAGTATAAGAAGTATACTTCCAATTTTAATTAGTTTATATCCCGTAGAATTACTTTGCATTTTTACGTCTGGTAATTTCTGAGTCAATCAACGCCAATTCTCTTCCCATTTGTCCTGCTACGCTGCTATTTTCTTGGGCACGGCGGGTTAAATAAGGAATCACTGCCGTTACTGGTCCGTAAGGCACATATTTGGCAACATTGTATTTTGAATGAGAAAGGTTAAAGCTAATATGATCACTCATCCCTAAAAGTTGAGAAAAGTAAACCTTTTTGTCGTTAGGTTGTAAATTTTGCTTTTCTAGCAATTGAACACCCAACATAGAACTATTCTCATTATGCGTTCCAATGCAAACACTCACTTTATCGTGGTTTTCAAGACAAACTGTAACCGCCGCATCATAATCGTTGTCGGTACTAGCTTTGTTTGGTTGAATTGGATCTTGATACCCTTTTTCAGCTGCACGAGCCCTTTCCTTTTCCATGTAAGCACCGCGCACCAATTTAAAACCTAAAAACGCTGAAGTTTCTGCTATTTGCTTTTTCAAATAAGCCAAACGATCATGGCGGTACAATTGAACAGTATTATAAATGATGGCTTTTTCTGTATTGAATTGATTGATTGCATCTTCTGCCAATCTATCAATCGCTTCTTGAATCCATGATTCTTCAGCATCTATAAACAACCTTACATTGGAATGCTTGGCGTGTTCGCAAATATCAAAAAATCTTTTGCTTCCATTGTCCCATAAAATTTCTTCTGAGGGACTTAATTGTGTATTTGCAGATTTCTTCTCTAAAACATGAGAATCAATTATACCGGTAACTTTGAAAACGGCAAAAGGAATATCTGCATTGCCTTTGGCCATATCGATGGTTTTTTTAATTTCAGCGGCAGTATGTTTAAATACCGCTTCACTTTCTTCTCCCTCAACAGAATAATCTAATATTGTTCCAATGCCAGAATGGGATAAACCATCAATTGCAGTAACACAATCATTGATATTCTCACCCCCACAAAATTGTTTAAAAATGGTATCTTTAATTACAAATTTAAAACCCAATGAAACGGCAATTTTCGCCAAAGCAGGTCCCCACTTCAACAAAATCGGATAATCGAATGAACGAAAAAGTAAACGAGCCCTGCCTAAATCCTTATCGGTTTTGTGCGCAAATGCTGTTGCAGTATCCTGAAAAGAGATGTTTGAATTCACCTGCATAATCCTCTCCACAAAGTAACGTCAAAAGCAGCATAGCAGAAAGAAAAATCTTTTGTTATTCCAAAAAACAAGCACAATTTTAAACAGAATCGCAATTAAAGCAAACGTAAATGCAATTTTTCAATTGCCTTGTTTAATTCTGGATGCTTTTTCAAGAAAAAATCTAGTTTTTCTTTATCCGTATAAGGCCTTCTTTCGGTTTCTTCAACCTTACCCATTACACACAAAACATTGGTAATGGTATTTCTTGAAACTTTTAACAAATGTTGCAATAAAGGTATCCGCAAATCTTCAACTGCCAGCTCTTGAGCCCTGCTTGAAACCGTCAAAATCAAATCACTGTTATTTAACGAATAACTAATGGATTTAATTAAACCACTCACCCGTTGAGATTGAGTATTGCAATATTCATCCATGATTTCATGGACGGAAGGAATTTTATTATTTGAATCATTTAAATCGTCAATAGAAACTGAATTCTGAGAAGTTTCCAAAGTTGTTGCTTCCTCTTCCAAAGTTGCCTTGTCGAGTTTACTTTGCTTGAATGAATTTCTATCTAATTTACCAAGTCTGGTGGATGATACTTTGGTTTCAACCGCTTCTTTGATGGTTGGCATTGCCCTATCTTTAGCAACAACATTTAAAGGTTGTGCTGCGGGTGCCGCCAAAGTAGGATTAGCTAATTTTTTTTTTATATCCTCCAGAGTGGGGATTTCAGCAATAAATTGGGCAAGGTGGGCAAGCTTTATGAGCATGAGCTCAACAAGTAGTCGGGGGTTCCGACTAAACTTATATTTTTCGTCGGTTTCGTTGGTTAAATTAAGGGCGTTGATAATCAGTCCTAAGTCTAATTTTTGTCCTTGCTCCAAATATTTAAGTTTGAAAGCTTCAGAAACATCCAATAATTTCAAGGTGCTTTCATTTTTACAAACCATTAGGTTTCTAAAATGTTGCGCCATTCCTGAAACAAATAACGATCCATCAAATCCTTGGTTCAATACATTGTCAAAAATCAATAACGATTGTGCAATGTTTTTGTTTAGTATTTCTTCAGTAACCGCAAAAAAAGTATCCATATCGAGAATACTCAATATTTCTACAGCCTTGGCATAAGTAACGTCGCCACCTGAAAAACTTACAAGTTGATCAAATAAACTCAATGCATCACGCAATCCTCCATCTGCTTTTCTTGCAATCAAATGCAACGCATCGTCGGATGCTTCAATGTTTTCATTTTTTGCAATCATTTTCAAATGTTCTACCATATCAGATGCTTCGATACGGTTAAAATTAAACACTTGGCAACGACTTAATATGGTTGGAAGGATTTTATGCTTTTCTGTTGTTGCTAAAATAAAAATTGCATAGGATGGCGGTTCTTCAAGGGTTTTCAAAAAGGCATTGAAAGCCGAATTCGATAACATATGAACCTCATCAATGATATAGACTTTATATTTTCCAACTTGTGGTGGAATACGCACTTGATCAACCAAATGACGAATGTCGTCAACTGAATTATTCGAAGCCGCATCTAATTCAAAAATATTGAATGCAAAATCTTGATTGGGATTTTCAGCTTCGTTTTGAGAATTGATTACTTTGGCTAGGATTCGGGCACAAGTAGTTTTCCCTACTCCCCTTGGTCCCGTAAATAAAAAGGCTTGAGCCAGTTTATTGTTGGTGATTTCATGCATCAAGGTATCAGCAATATGCTTTTGACCCACCACATCGGCAAATGTAGTTGGCCTATATTTTCTTGCTGAAACAATAAACTGTTGCATACTGCAAAATAACTCTAATATTTCGAGGTTCACAACACAACTTTTCAACTGTTTATACTATTATTCAAATTTTTATATCATACTATCAGTTTTCATGTTTATTTTGCAGTAGTTATGAATATTGGAGACATTTTAAAACCTTTTCAATTAAAGAGCACCAGCAATAAGGTTGTGAGCACGTATGATTTTTCTGACAAATATGCGTTTTTGGTTTTGGTTACTTGTAACCACTGCCCTTACGCCCAAGCATATTGGCCGCGCATGATCAAATTGGCAGAGAAATTTGAAGAAGATAATTTGGGCGTTGTTGCCATTTGTGGAAATGATCCAAGCATCCAACCTCAAGATAGTTTTGAAAATATGCAAAGTTTGGCGAAACAATTCCGACTTTCATTCCCTTACCTTCACGATGAAGGCCAATCTGTAATGAAACAATTGGGCGCTACAAAAACTCCAGAAGTTTTCCTTTTTAACTCCAAACGCGAATTGGTTTATAAAGGTGCCATTGACGATAGCTGGGACAATGAGTCTACCGTGATGAGCGTCTATTTAGATGATGCCATTGAATATACCTTAGATGGTATTGACATTGACTACCCTGAAGTGGAAGCGGAAGGTTGCAGCATTAAATGGAAGTAAGATGAGTAAAGTTGCCATTATCACCGGAGCAAGCAGCGGCATTGGCCGTGCGTTGGCCATTCAGGGTGCTAAAAATGGCTACAGCTTATCCCTTTTTGCAAGAAATATTGCCGCTTTAAACGAATTAAAAGCGGAGATTCAGCAGTTTTCAAACGCAAATATTCTCATTACCCAAGGGGATGTTTCTGTACAAAACGATTGTTTGTCCCTCATTAACAATACGATACAAGAATTTGGCAAGATTGATTTCTTGATTAACAACGCTGGAATTAGCATGCGTTCCCTATTTAAGGATGTTGATTTGAATGTGATTGAATCTTTAATGAATACAAATTTTTGGGGGACGGTTTACTGTACAAAATATGCATTGCCCTATTTGCTTGAAAGCAAAGGTTCAGTGGTTGGGGTATCGTCTATTGCGGGATTTAAGGGACTTCCTGCCAGAACGGGATATAGTGCCAGCAAGTTTGCGATGCAAGGATTTTTAGAAAGCTTGAGGGTTGAAAATTTAAAAACGGGTTTGCATGTTTTGATAGCCTGTCCTGGATATACAGCTTCGAACATCCGAAACACGGCGTTAAACGACAAAGGCCAGCAGCAAGGCGACACGCCGTTGGATGAATCTAAGTTAATGTCGGCCGAAGTTGTTGCATTCGAAATTTGGAAGGCAATTGAAAACCGCAAATCGTATTTAATTCTTACGTTACAAGGCAAAATGGCTGTATTTTTGAATAAAATATCATCAAAACTCACTGATATACTTACCTATAACGTAATTAAAAATGAACCAAACTCACCTTTTACATAGTTTAGGGTTTAGGGTTTAGGGTTTAGGGTTTAGGGATATTTAGGGTTAAGTTTGATTAAATAAGATACAATAAAGAAACGACAACAATATGAATATTAACGAAGTAATCACTGTTTTCTTTACGCTTTTCGCGGTTATTGATATGCTCGGATCTATTCCGATTTTGGTTTCGTTGAAAGAGAAAATTCCAGATATTAATCCTACAAAAGTTACATTGGCGTCTGCTACGTTAATGATTGGCTTCTTGTATGTTGGAGATTACTTCTTGAAATATTTGGGGTTAGACATTAAATCGTTTGCATTGGCAGGAAGTATTGTGATGTTTATTTTGGCATTGGAAATGGTATTGGGGATTGATATTTTCAGAACTGATCCAAACACACCAAGTGGCAGCATTGTCCCTATCGCCTTCCCTATTATTGCTGGTTCTGGAACTTTAACAACTATTCTTTCATTAAAGGCAATTTACGATAAAAGCACAATTTTAATGGGAATATTACCAAACGTGTTGTTGATTTTCATTGTATTAAAATCCACAGGGTTTATCGAACGCAAAATTGGCAAAGCCGGCATGATTACCATCCGTAAATTCTTCGGCGTAATTTTATTGGCCATTGCCGTGAAATTATTTAAAGGGAATTTGTAAGGTTAAATTTTGGGCCATTTATCGCATGACGCATTGATCGCTGTCAGTGTAATTCGCCGAAAAAACAACAAACATAAATATCCTTAATGCCACAAAAAAGCCCAAAGAATAGGAATATGCTGGCAGTCTTTTCAAATTGTAAAATTATGAGAGTTGTGCAAAGTGCAATTCCGACAAACAAGATTCGGAATACCCAATGGTGCCCTGTGTTTCAAGTTGATCTAACCTTGCTTTAATTGCAACGTAATTCACGGTTTTTGGAACTTCCATGGCGAAATAACTTTCATTCACGCCTTCATACAAACATTCCATATCGAAAAACTCATCACAAATGGTATTGATGTCTACATTTTCATCGAGCATCACCACGTGGAT
>CANKVM010000083.1 GCA_947487175.1 Flavobacteriales bacterium
AATGTCTTAATAGATATGGTGTGAAAAGGATTTGGTTTTTAAACTTATGTTTTCTCATTTTTACAAATACCGTTCATGCCCAAATTTATCCAAATCAGATAAATAATTGGCAAATAATGCGCTCAACCGACAAACTGAGCAACCATCCATTGCTGCGGAAATTCATGCCCAAAGGACTCGATGGGAAATGGACAACCGTGAAGCAAACTTCCTTGCTCACTAACTTTGCCGATTGGGCAAGAATAGAGGCCAATCTGCAGTTTAAACCTTGGACAATTCCATGGAGTACTTGGCTATTAAAAGCACCGTTGTTTGATTCTGTAACCAATGCAAATGGCTTGCATGCCCATTATAAATTGCGGTTAAATCGTTTGGAATGTGCCGAATTGGAAGTGTATATCAACGAACATAAGTTGAATATTGATAATCCCACCTTTGGACAAACATTTCTTGACCAATTGATTGATATTACTCCTTACCTCAAACGCAACGGCAAAGACACCATTTTTGTGGGGTTTATCTCTCAAATGACGCAAGGCCTCACCTTGCAAAAACTGGAGCATGCTAAGTTTACCGCCGACAATGAAAATACTTCCGATTCTATTGAGCAGTTGTTTTATGGGGGATTTGAAAACGTTGAATACGATGGCCGTGTGAAAATATCACCTTACTTCCGACGTCCAATCATGGATTTTGGATGGGATTTTGCCAAACCCAATGTCCGATTCGGATTGGGTGGAGGAATTGAAGTAATAGGGTGGCATGATTTGTTTCCATTAAAATCTCATGTAAAAACTGATTCCATTATTTACGATGCCAAAGGAAACCCAATTCAAGCTTATGTGACTTTTCATTCAGAATTTGATGCAGATTTTACAAATTGCAAAACAAATGATCTTTATTATTGGAACCCTTCTTTTGACTATGTCGTAGAACGAAATTATTCTCAAAAATATATTTCTATCCCTCAAAAGAAAGGAAAAAAAGCATTGACCATTATTCAAAATCCAAACGATTGGGAGCGAATGGATGATTCAACCTTTGACTTGATACAAAATGACATTCAAGGGATGAGATATGATTCGGTAGGTAAAATGGTAATTGACTGTAGGTTTTTGATTCATAACCCCAAATTGTGGTATCCCAACGGATATTTCAAGCAATTTTATCCCAAGGATGAACTTCCAAGTAGATATCGATTTGGAATTAATTACACCAAACGTACTTCGTATGGCTACGGCAACGGATCGTATTCCATGGGGAATTATTCCTTGTTTGCAAACTCTCCGTTTTTTACCACTACGGGAATTCGAACCATTGAAGTTGATACGCAAAAAGGCAAATTTCAGTTTGTGGTAAATAAAAAGAAAATCATGGCCTTGGGTGCCAATGTTGTTTGGGATCGACAAGTTTTATCGCAATGGGTAGAAGGGGAAAGACCTTCTTTTCCTTTTCATTATCACGGAATTACCCCGTATTATTTAAGTAGCAACAAACCATTCGACTATTCGTTTTATGGGAATTTCTATGTACTAACCAATCCGAAGGTGAAATACGTAAAACCAAAAGATAAGCAATTTCGAACAATGTTCAAATTGGGGTTAAATATGGTTCGTTTTTGGGGTGGGGGCAATTATCCTCCAGAAGAAGTGTTTCAAGAATGCGATAAGTTGGGAATCTTGGTTTGGCAAGATTTGATGTTTTCAGGTACAACTTACCCGAGTAACAATGAATGGATTGAGTCTGTTGGAAATGAAATCAATCATACAGTTGGATGGATGAAATCCCATCCGAGTTTGGCTTTAATTTGCGGCAACAATGAAATTGAAGTAGCACTTAAAAATTGGGGATGGCAACAGAAATATAACATTCACGGAACGGATTCTGTAGCGCAATTGCAAAATTACAGACGTTTATTTGACACTTTTATTCCGCGAAAACTGCAAAACATTGATTCTACTATTTTCTACCTTCCGAGTTCGCCCATTGGAAATTGGGGCAACTTAAAGCAAATGAAAATTGGAGACAATCACGATTGGGGAATTTGGCATGGCGAAAGAAACTTCAATCACGTAGATTCTGTAAGCGCTCCTTTCGTGAGTGAATTTGGATTCCCTTCATTGCCACTAGGATATAAAGAATCAGTAGATTCTCTAAAATATTACAACCTGGATTTTAGGAGTTACAAGGGATTGTCGTTGTTGAATCGCTATGTAAAAACTGAGCTAAAAAACCGAAACAAATACCTTGTATTTCCTCCATTATCTATGTCGGTGCTAAATAGCACCAAGAACTCTATTTCAGGTAAAACGCAAGCATTGTTTTTAGATAGGGCTATCAGGGCTTACCGAACTTCATCGGCTGATTTTGGTGGATGTTTGTTCTGGCAGTGGAACGATATAGATAGGGTGGTTTCTTGGAGTGTTGTAGATGTAAATGACAGCAACAAGCCTGCATTTTATCAATTGAAATCTTCTTTTAAGCCTACCATTGTTTTTGCCCGTTGCACAGATTCAACGATTCGTGTTTCGGCGCAATCTATATCCTTGAAAACGCAAAAAGTATTGGCCAAGGTTTATGTAATGTCCCCCAACAAAATGAGGGTTTATCAAAATACAAAACCAATATTAATAACTGGGTTTACTGAATTTACCTTAAAACTTAAACATGCACTTTTACAAGTAGGAAATACTGTTCACGTTCAATTGACGGATTTGTCAGGTAAAATAATCGACGAAATTTAATGTATTATTTTTTGTACTCAACAGGTCGATAATTCCAGTTCCATTTCTTCCAAATGGTTTCATGCGATTTTAATCTATTGAGGTATTCTGAATATTTCATGCTCCTTAGATTTTGATCTACCTGTGTTGGAAAATTAAACTGTGGCGACCACAATACTTCTGCCAATGCCGATGCGCGTGGCAATGTCATGTATTCCACTTGCTTTTCATTTGGCATGTATTCTGTCCAAACATTTGCTTGTGAGCCCAAAATAAAATTGTGTTTTGAAGCATCAAGATCAGCCGGAATGGGGTTGTAGTAGTAAGTAGTATCGAGCGGGTTAAATCCGCCAATGGCGTTAGGTTCCGTTTTCTGATTGCCTTGGTAATGGTCGAAATAGCAAGGTCTTCCAGGAGTCATAATGGCGTTGTGGTTTTGGTTTGCAGCGGCAATACCACCGGCATTTCCTCTCCAACTCATCACAATGGCATTGGGTGCCAATCCACCCTCAAGAATTTCATCCCAACCAATAATGCGTTTTCCTTTGCTATTGATATATTTTTCAATGCGTTGAATGAAATAGCTTTGTAATTCATGTTCGTCTTTTAATCCCAATGATTTTAATCTTGCCTGGCATAAGTCGCAGGTTTTCCAGCGTGTTTTCGGACATTCATCGCCGCCAACATGGATATATGGGGCATCAGGGAAAAGTGCAATCACTTCATCTAAAACATCTTGAATAAATTGAAAGGTATTGTCGTTTCCGGCGCAATAAACGTCGTCAAAAACGCCCCAACCTGGCGCTACATTGTAATTGATAACAGAGTCACCTTTGCGGTTAAGAAATGCCTTAGAGGCGTCAAGGGAGTATGTTTTACCTTGCTTTGCAGCGTTTGCTCTTAAGGAACTTAATAATGTCCCTCCATTGCAACTAAATTGTGGGTAGGCAGAAAGTGCAGCCAAGGAGTGGCCGGGCATTTCAATTTCAGGAATTACGGTGATGCCAAAACTTTTTGCATAGGCAACAATTTCTTTCACTTGGTCTTGGGTATAAAATCCACCGTATGTTCCGGTGTCAAAAGTTTGTGCTTCCCAAGGTCCCGTTTGTGATCCATTTCTGAACGCGCCAACTTGAGTAAGTTTTGGGTATTTTTTTATTTCAATGCGCCATCCTTGATCTTCGGTAAGGTGCCAATGGAAGGTGTTGTATTTGTAAAACGCCAACATTTTGATGTATTTTTTTATGAAGGACGCAGGGAAGAAGTGCCTACAAACATCGAGGTGCATTCCACGGTATTGGAATCTTGGATAATCATTGATAGCCGTGCATTTGTATTTGTGTTTTCCAAAAAGGGTTTTGGAGGTTTTGATTTGGGAAAAGGACATTAGGGCATGGATAAGGCCGGGATAATCGGCATATTCAATGCTTATTTTATTTTGAAGGATATTGATGGAATATGCTTCTTTTTGAATAGCTTCGTCATCAATATTTGAAGTATTTTTGTGAAAAGTGGTTTTTAAAAGTTCAATGTATACTTCGTTGTTGTTTTTGTTGCTGGAATTTGTTTCAATTGCCTGATAAGAAAGTTTGCTATGAAATATCTCATTGATCAAATCAAGCAGCGGTTGATTATTGATAAGCTCTTGGCTTAATAAAATAGTACTTTTCTTAGGAAGGACAAAGGTTTCTTCCGAAGTAATTTCAGAAACTGGTTTCGGAATAGTTTGCGCTTGAGATTGTATATTGAGAAGGGCAGCGATTGCTAATAAAAAACGGATTTTCATACTTTTGATTGAAGTTGCAATATCTGCTTTTTTTTTGACATCCAAAATTTTGCATATCTTGCAAGAGTTTTAGTTTAGACTAAATCAAAATATTAAAGAAATGGATAGAAATGCGCTTCATAAAATGCTTGACATTGGGTCAACGCCTTGGATTTATTTAAATGCCGGCTTAATTATTGGCTTTGTGGTTTTTTTTGTAAGTAGTTGGAAATTAGATGAACGCGGACGCGTGATCGTTGGTTATATTATGGCAGCAATTCTTGCTGCCAATTTTATTGTTAATCAAGTGTTTGCAGTGGCTACACATACGTGGGATAAGGCAGTGCATTTGCCATTTCATTTATGTTCATTCTCTGAAATGTTGGCCATGATTTTATTGGTTTACAGAAAACAATGGTCGTATGAGTTTTTAATTTATTGGAGTTCTGGTGCCATACATTCATTCTTAACTCCTGAAATCACCGAAGGCGGCGGTTTATATAACTTTTGGGAATATGGAATTGCCCATGGAATGGTAATTATTGCTGCATTCTATGCAACATTTAGATTAAAAATGGTGCCTTCCAAACGTAGTTGGTTGAAAATTTTCGGATATTCTCAACTTATATTGCCTGTTATTGGGTTTATAAATTGGTTATTAGAATCTAATTATATGTTTCTTTGCCAACGTCCAAGTGCAAATAATCCAATGATTTTTGGAGCTTGGCCATGGTATATTATTGGGCTAGAGGTTGTGGTTTTGGTTCACTTCTATGCATTTTATTGGATACATAGAACCTTGGTGAGAACCAATTAAATTTCACCTAACTCTTCCCAAAATTCTACCGCCCTTCGGGTGTGTGGAATTACAATTGTACCTCCCACAATATTTGCAACAGCCAATATTTCAAACATTTCTGCTGTAGAAACTTCCATTTGATGGCATTTTTCTAGGTGGTATTTTACGCAATCGTCGCAACGCAACACCAATGAGGCAACCAGTCCTAGCATTTCTTTTGTTTTTGAGGGAAGCGCGCCTTCTGAGTAGGTTTGGGTATCGAGATTGAATAAACGCTTAAGCACGAGGTTGTCGGCACCTAGTATTTTTTCATTCATTTTTTGGCGATACGCGTTGAATTCTTGAACTGAATTTGACATATTTTGAAAATTAATTTGCAAGATAGCCGAAAAGTTGTATTTTTGCAGCCCATTACGGAAAGAAAAGGCCAAGAAATTGGCAAAATTTAACCGAAGTTGGAGATGGTATCGTAGCTCAGTTGGTAGAGCAAAGGACTGAAAATCCTTGTGTCGACGGTTCGATTCCGCCCGATACCACTAAGGTAAAAAGAAAACCCCTTGTTTTTCAAGGGGTTTTTTTATTTCTTAAAGCAATCGTAAAACATTTTTTGATATTTCAAGAGCATATAAAGTGGCTTGTAATTCTTTCAGCCTACTTAACCGACAACCCTTTTGTAATACAGAAATCATTTCCCTCAATAACAACCCAAAGTAATTTGTTTTCGCCCGCTGGAATAGTACAGCGTACTTCGTTCAAATCTGCAACTTGGTTCTGATAAACAACCTGGCCTACAGTATTGATCATTGAAATTCTTTTGATTGGCTGTGTGGCGCGAATTGTAAAATCTCCATCGCTTGGATTTGGAAACAGGGTTATCCCAACATTCGAATGCACAGGATTGACGCTGGCGGAATTTATGTCTAAACTCAAATCTTCCAAATAGATTACACTCGATGGCGCACTGGCCAATTGGAATGTGGAGTCGGTAAGAAATGCACCTACGGTAGCCTTTTTTGGTGTTGCACTATATCCTGAAACCCAAACAATATTCTCATTAAATAAGGTGTAATTGCCTGGAACAGTAGAAGTGCTATTCTGAGAAAACATGGCTGAACCAACCAAGGTGTCGGCATCAAAAAAGTTAACCATTACAGAAACCCGATCGCCGGTTGACAAGCTCCCTTTCCAGTAACCGCGTAAACTCACATAGCGTTGATTTACTGAAAAACTAGGAATGTCCATTGCGCCAACTGAAAGCGAAGGGTTTTGAGAGACAACCCAAGAAGGCAATATTTCGGTACCCGATTGCATGACAACAGGACATTGTTTTAGAATCAAGGCATAGCCTGTGCGTGCTGAGGGCGTTTGTAATGTAAATTCACTTATCCCAGCTATTTTGGCTACTTTTTCTTCATAGGCATCCAATGATGAATACCATGACGATGGCTTCAATACACTCAGTCCCCCCCAAGATTCAAAATCTAAGTTAGCAGTTGCCGCTGTTTTCCCATCGGGAAAGGAGATGTCATAAATGGAAATACTACCTGTTGAGTTTGGTGTTTCTGAAGCAACACTGCTTGCAATATAGATAAATGCAGAATCAGCCACCAAGTTTGGTATTGTATGAATATATGTCAATGGTACTGTAATAGAATTATCGCCTGAACCCGTGGCATCAGCAAATATATAAAACTGCTGTAAAACCATGGGCATAGGATCTACGCCTTTGGTAAAACCAACAATAACCAGTGCAGAATCACTGCCCAAAGCGCTGCTGTTGTAGTTTATTTTAATGCTTGTTGGCGTTCCGCTAATTGGATATCCTCCGTTCAAAACATTTGGATAAGAGGCTCCCACTTCCAATGCATAACTGATGGTTTTGTTGGATATGCTATTGGATAATTTAATTCCGCGAGAATTACCAGCGGTTTTGGATGAATCCATAGTTGCAGAGCCAATAACCATCCATTTATTGGGTACTTTGAACTGGGTTTGAGCCCAATTGTTGAAGTTTCCATTCACGATAGTTGATTGCGCATTTAAACGCGAAAAGGCAAAGCCCAGAACGACCAATAATACTGTTAAAATTTTATTCATGAGTTATAGGCAAAATTAAGGGCGATGAAAGATTCACCGCCCATATTTAAAGAGTTTTATTTTTTAGTTAATGTGTGATTATTACGCTTTCGGTTCTATTGCCTGCCGCGCTTTTGATAGAAATCTGATAGATACCCTCGGCCCAGTTCTTAGAATCTAAATAGGTGCTTCCTGAATTGTTTCCTTGCGTAACAATTTGGCCTGCGCCGTTGTATACAACATAGTTCGATTTATCACTTCCCAAGTTGATGTAGAATCCTGCATCTGCTGGGTTAGGATAGCTGTTCAAATTGCTGCCAACACTTCCGGTACTTGCACTGCTAGAACGCGATTTAATAACTTTCAGCGTATAGCAATATGTAGTTGAGCAAGAGCCAGTAGAATCATAAGCTGTTAAACAAACAGTATACGCTCCAGAAGCAGCAAACTGGTGAACAGGCGTTTTATCCTTGCTCGCTGCAGTGCTGTCACCGAAGTTCCAAACATAATATTTTGCTCCCGTGCTTGTGTTCTTAACATACATTTTTCCGTTTGTAGCAACGCTATCAACTGTAAAGCCTGCTTTTGCAGTACATGGGTTACAATCTACTTTGATGCTCGTGCAAATTGTTGTATCACAAGCCTTGCAAGAATCGGTGTATTTGATACAAACGTAATAGTTTCCTGTTGTTTTGAAAGTATGTGAGGCAACTCTGCTCTTGTAAGTTGTTGTAGCGCCGCTGCTGGCGATGCTTATTGCATATTTGAAACAATTGCTGTTAGGATTTATGTTCTTTCCCTCAAACGTATAAACGTTGCATTTGTTGGTATATGTCAAATTAGCTCCCGCAGCAGACCAATTGCATTTTGTAGTGGTAGGTTTGCAAGTAACAGTAAAAGTTGAATAGGTTTGGGTATCACAACCTGTGCAAATGTTTGAGTATTTCGCAACAATTGCAAATTTGCCAGTGTCTGAGAAGGTGTAAGTTCCAGTTCTGCCAGCAGGTAATGGATTCAATTTGCCAGTTTTCATATCGTAAACACCCAATTGGTATTTGATACATGAATCTGCGAACGACGTCATTTCGAAATAATATACATTGCATTTGTTGCTGTAGCTCACTTTGATGGCTGATTTGACCCAGTTGCAAGTCTTGGTTGCCGTTGGAACTGTAATTTCAACTTTTTTGCAAACTCGGATATAACATTTCTTCTTGGTATTGTAAATTTTCAAACAAACTTCATAAACCCCAGATTTTTTGTATACGTGAGAAGCATAATCACCTGTTGAGGTTGTTCCATCCCCCCATGTCCAAAAGTAGGTAGTTCCAGTTCCGCCATTTGATTTGGCATAGAACTTATAGGTACTGTCGTTTAGTTTTTTCCAACTGTATGAACCAATTAAGTTGCATGCGCTTTCAATCACAACAGTTTTGCAGATTTTGATTTTGCATTTGCCAGTTTTATCTGTGATTGTAACACAAACAATGTATGTTCCTGGCTTGGCATATTCATGGTAAGGGTCAATTCCTTTGCCGGTCTTTCCATCTCCAAAACTCCATTCGTAAGTATATCCATTGTTGCTGCTTGCTTTGAAACGGACCTTTCCACCGGTGTTTGTGAATCCGATTTCTCCTTTTAAATCGCAAGGCTTTCCACAGCTAATTTTTACTTCTTTGCAGAATGTTGCGGTACATACTTTGCCTGTTGCAGAGTCTTTCCAAGAAGCTGTAACACAAACTTTATAAACACCTTCTGACATATAAGTGTGCGTTGGGTCAGTTCCTTTTCCGTCGGTTTTGTCTCCAAAATTCCAAGTATATGTTGTTCCTTTTTGGTTTGATGAAGCTACGAATATTCCTTTTTTACAATCGTTTTTGAAAGAGAATTCTGTTGTCAACTTGCAATCACAAGATGCCACAGTAACTGAAATACAAACGGTAGTGTCAAATTTCTTACAAGTGTTAATCAGTTTCGCGCAAACTACATAAGTTCCCGCAGCGGAAAAGGTATAATAAACTTTATTTCCTGAGGCAAAAGAAGATGTTCCATTGTTTACTGTCCATTTAACAGTTGCACAAGAATCTGCAAGCAAAGTTCCTTCGGCAGTAAAAAAAGCTTTTAAGCAGTTTGTACTTGCACCAACTTTCATGCGCGCATTAGTTTGAGCTTGGATTGAATTTCCAAGAAGAAGTACCAAAGCAAAGATTAAGATTTGTATTGTTTTTTTCATGAGTTGTTTCTCTAGTACGAAGTTAGACATTTTTTGTGTAAGAAACGTTGTATTGTGGTTTGTTATTTGTTGAAGTTATTTGTTTTATGGCATGACAATGACAATTGTTAAAGTAAATGTTCATAGAGGATATGAATTTATTCCAAATCGTTGATATTATTGACTTGGATGCAATCCTCTTGATTTTTGGTTTGTTGATTGATTAAATTTCGAAGGATTTCACCAAACTCTTTTACCTTTGCATTTCTATGAAATTAGAGTGGATATCGGACTTGTATGAGGAATCGGAATTGGAAGGGGTTGACTCAGATGAAATTGTAAGGTTTTTTGAATTTTCAATGAATGAAGCTGATTTGCTTTCTAAGGCCATTCGGTATTTTGTATTGGAACAAAAAGAAAAATTGGACGTTACCTGTTTGACATTTGTTGAGGCACTCAA
>CANKVM010000084.1 GCA_947487175.1 Flavobacteriales bacterium
AATTCCTAAACAAGATCTGTCAAACTCATCTCCAACGCTTTGGCGCTTAAGCCTGTGGTTTTTGGATTGAATTGGTGCACGCGCATGATGCTTGAGCGGATGATGTTGCTTACGTCTTTGAAAATGGCAACGTCGGTTACTTCGGCATCTTGTTTCATCAAATAGGCAAATACACGCGCCATACCGCAGTTTGCAATGAAATCTGGAATGACTGCAAATTGGCTATCGGCAAGGCGAGAAATTGGACCCATGAAAATTTCTTCATCGGCAAACGGTACGTTTGCACCACAAGAAACCACTTCGATTCCAGATTTCGCCATGCGATTTACTTGGTCTTCAGTTACCAAACGGCTTGCAGCACCTGGAATAAATATTTCCGCAGGCAAATCCCAAATTTGGGCATTCACTTCTTCGAAGCTCATCATGTTTGGAGCGTTCAAAGAGTTGCCATCGCGGGTGAGGAACAATTCTAATATTTCTTCATGTCCCAAACCATTTTTATTGATAATACCGCCGTTGCGATCAATGATTCCTCCAATACGAACACCGTATTTTGTTAGGTAGAAGGCAGCTGCAGCAGCTACATTTCCCCAACCTTGGATAATTGCCAATTTGTTGTTCATGAATCCACCATACACTTCGTAGTAGTGGCGAACACCTTCGGCAACACCCCAACCGGTAATCATGTCGGCAATGGTTAATTCTTTAGTAACATCTGGACTCAAACGCTCGTCGGTAATTGGCAATAAAACTCCTTTTTGCAAACGAGAAATGGCTTTCAATTTATCTTCAGGAGTGTATTGAGTTAAGTGACCAGCAACAACACCTTCTTGGGGATGCAACACACCCAAAGCGGCTGTCATTGGAATTACTTCATGTATTTCATCTACGTTTAAGTCGCCACCTGTTCCATAGTAATTTTTCAACAACGGACGAACAGCTTTGTACCAACGCTCTAAAACTCCTTTTTTACGTGGATCAGCAGGATCGAAATTGATACCAGACTTTGCACCACCAATTGGAGGTCCAGCTACGGTAAATTTCACTTCCATTGTTTTTGCAAGGCTTTCCACTTCACGTTGATTTAGACCTTTGCGCATTCGGGTTCCACCACCAGCAGCACCGTTTCTTAATGAATTGATTACAATCCAACCTTCCGCCTCTGTTTCGGCATCTTTCCAAGCAAAAACAATTTCTGGTTGTTTTCCCTCAAATTTTTGTATTAACTGATCTAATTTCACGTGTATATTTTAAATTAATTTCGAAAAATCTCCGTCTAAAGAACCCCCAACAAAAGCATGTTTTGCTCCGGTTGCATTGGGCAAGGTATTGCAAACATTTTTGGCGCGCATGGCTCCCAATAGCGCAAAAATCATGGCCTCTTTGTAGTTTACCATTTGTTCATCTGGCACCACCACTTGGGCTTCGGTTTCAGACTTAATAAAGTCTATCAACACCTGATTCAAAGCTCCTCCACCGGTAACCAAAATTCGCGTTTCTTGCAAATCTTTTTCGGCAATTCGGTCTAAGGCAATTGCAATTTGCGTTGCAATGTGCATCACCAAAGTTTTCATGCGATCTTCCAAAGGTTGATCGTCATAATCTCTCACCAAATGCCAAAAGTTTTTATTAATCCATTCTCTACCCAAGCTTTTTGGGTAGTTGTTTTTGTAATAAGGAATGTCGTTTAATGCATGCAAAAACGGATAAATGATATTGCCGTTTTCGGCAATTTTACCATCTTCGTCGTATTTCAAATTGCGTTCACGGGCCAAACGGTTTAGAATGATGTTACAAGGAGCAATATCGAAGGCAATGCGTTTTCCTTGGTGTTTTGCAGAGATGTTACAAAATCCACCCAAATTCAAACAGAAGTCGTAATCTGGAAAAAGCAAATCGTCACCAAGACCTACCAACGGAGCACCTTGTCCACCAAGGGCCACGTCGCCTCGGCGAAAATTGGTTACGGCGGGAATACCTGCGGTTGCAGCAAGGGTTGCGCCATCACCTATTTGGCTGGTTATCCAGTTCTGTGGATCGTGGAAAATGGTATGTCCGTGAGAAGCAACCAAGTCAATTTGCTTGCCAGTTTCCTGGGCAAAACCTCTTGCCAATTCACCCAAATAACGTCCGTAAAACACATCGGTTTTTACAAAAACTTCGGAGTTTTGATATTTCAATTGCGACAATCGCACCCTCCAAGTTTCGTTATAAGGCACAGTAATTGCGCTGTCAATATTCACCGACCATTGGTCGCCATTTTGCTGCACATCGCACAATGCCAAATCAATGCCATCCATGCTTGTGCCACTCATTATACCTAGTACCTTCATACTTTCTTACAATGTGTAAAAATGCAAAAATAGGCAATGAAAGGGAATAATTTTTTGATAAAATAGCAACCACAACCAATTATTTCAGGAATATGTAGCAGTTTTCACAAAGATTTTGTAAAATGCAAGTTCAAATTTATTTGCCATGAAAAGAAAATCGTTTTTAACCCTTGGAACAGGCCTATTTGCCGCTGCCAATTTAAAGGCTGCCAATTCACAAATTATTGAAGCACAACTTAATGATATGGGTACTTTGGCACAAGAAAACCAATCAGACAATTTCGATTGGGCCGCAATTAGAAGCATGTTTCCACTCGGTAACGACCGTATTTTCTTGAACAATGGCACGATGGGAATTACGCCCTACCCTGTTTTAAATGCAGTGCAAAACAGTTTTGAAACCATTGCCGAAAAGGCAGAATACCCTCACCACAGCGACGACTTAGAAAAAATGCTCGCAAGTATTATTGGCGCTGATCCAAAAGAAATTGGCATTACCAAAAATGTAAGCGAAGGCATCAACCACATTTGTTGGGGTTTGGATTTGAAGCGTGGCGATGAGGTTATTTTAACCGAACATGAACATGTTGGGGGATGCTTGGCCTGGTTATACCGTGCAAAAGTGGATGGCATTGTTATTAAAACTTTTGTACTTGGGAAAACCGCCGAAGAAACATTGAACAACCTAAATGCAACTATCACCAAAAAAACAAAAGCCATTGCGGTACCGCATATTCCTTGCACAATTGGACAAATTTTGCCCGTGAAAGAAATCTGCGATTTGGCAAGAAGTAAAAATATTATCAGTTGCATTGATGGAGCCCATCCATTGGGAATGATTCAATTTAATGTGAAGGACATTGGCTGCGATTATTACGCAGGGTGTTTTCACAAATGGGTTTTGGGACCTATTGGTTCGGGTTGGTTATACATAGCGCAGCAAAAAATACAACAGACTAAAATTTACCATGTGGCGGCATACAGCGCTGGCGAGTTCAACATGAGAGCAACTCCACCAAGCATGGGGCCTTTGGTTGATTCTGTAGGCCGGTACAGTTATGGCACTTTTTGTGGACCCTTGCATGTGGGTGCTCTGAAATCGTTAGAGTTTTACACCAAAATTGGCCCTTCTCGCATTGAAAATCGCGTGAAATATTTGGCAGAAAAATTACAAAATTCACTGTTAGAAATTGGCGATGGCATAGAAATGCTTACCCCAACCGAAGACAGATCGAGGGGTGCTCAAATTGGATTTAGAATAAAAAAATCCAAAAAAGACAACCCAAATATTGGCTTTGTAAACTATGCAAGGTCTAAGCAAATGATTTTAAGGCATGTGGCAGAAAACGGGCTCGACAACATTCGTATTTCAACCCATTATTACAATACCGAGCAAGAAATAGAACAATGCGTATCTTTGCTCAAAGAATATGCCTTCGGATAATTCAAATGAAAAACTTGCCTCTCTCTTTTTTGAGGGATGGGAAAACAATCAAACCCAATTTGAACTCACTACTTCTGGAAGCACCGGCGAACCTAAAAGTATTATTCTTAAAAAAGACAAACTCGTTTGGAGCGCCAACAACACAAAAGAAGCTTTCTTAAAAAGAACCATCAATAAATACCAACTGTGTTGTTTGCCAATTTCTAAAGTTGGTGGATTTATGCAACTGGTTAGAAGTGCTGTTTGGCATTCTCCGGTTGACGTGGTTGAAGCAAGTGCAAATCCATTGTTGGAGTACAGAGGTTCTGCCCTCATTGCCTCCTTCACCCCCATGCAACTGTGGCATATTTTGAACCATGAAATTAGCAGAGAGGTGCTACACCAGTTTCACACTGTGTTGATTGGCGGCGGCACAATATCCCCCGAAATAGAAAAAACTTTGCTTAATAACTATCCCGACACCCGCTGGTTTCACACCTTCGGAATGACGGAAACTTATTCTCATTTTGCGGGACGAGAGTTGGGTGAAAATATGTATCAAGTATTGCCCGATACAGAAATTGCGCAGAATGAACTTGGTGCATTAAAAGTGAGGAATTTCATTACAGATAACCAATGGGTCCAAACCAACGACATTGTTGAAATGATCAACGATTCACAATTTATATGGTTAGGAAGAACTGATTTCACTATTAATTCTGGGGGACTTAAGATTCAATTAGAAACGGTTGAATCTGAAATTCAAAAACAAACAGAATGGTCAAGCGATGCTTTTTTTTGTTGGTACATGCCCGATGAAATATTGGGGCAAAAACTCGTTTTGGTTACAATCGAAAAGAATATCCCTCAAAATTGGGATTTTTCAAATACCTACTATAAGCCCAAAGAAATTTTTGTTGTTGCTAACTTGATTTACACCGAAAACGGCAAAATCAATCGGGCCAAAAGCTTTGAATTAACTTAGTGTTCCGAAGTAAAAATACATTCCAATACACAATGAAACAATGCCAACAAATCTCACGATTTGAGATTTCACTTGTGCATCTAGGTATTCTTTTGGCAAACCCATTTCGCGTTGTTTTTTAAGGGTATAAGTACTTAATATCACAATATAAAGCGCAATCAATACAAAGTATGAAAGTGTTGGATTGATATGTCTACTTTCGAGCCAACCCGATGCACCAGAATACATGGCAACCAGATAAATAATTACAATTGACATTAAAATAACCACTGACGCCATACGCGTTTTTGAGAAATTCGAAATCAGCATTCCTTTTTCTTCATTGGACAGCACTTTCAATCCTTTTTCGCTAAAAATTTTAGAAACAATAATTGAGGTAATCATTATGCCCATGCCTAAATAGAAAGAATATTCTGGTTTCATTTTGTAAAATTAGTGAGAACTGATGAATTAATATCAATAACCGAATTAATTGATTGGCATTTCTATTGAAAATGAAAATTGCTTCACTTGGTTTGGTTCTAAAATATGGATTCCTTCCTTGTTTCTCAAATTGCCAGTTGCATTGATAGAATCGGCAAGTCCGGCCCAAGGTTCAATGCAGAAAAACGGTGCACCTGGTTTGCTCCAAAATCCCCAATGAGGAAAATCGGAACTACTTACAGTAACTACAGGTGTATTGTCTAATTCGCAAAGTGTTACGCGGTAAAAGGGTACATTTTTAAACACCACGGCATCGTTTTGAATGAGTTCATCAGATAGCAACAGTTCATGGGTATTTTGCATGGTAGGACTTGATTCTCCTGTATATAATCCATTATCAATCAAATGCCTATTGGCAGTAAACGGTTGATCGAACACCAATTTATATTGATTGAGGGGTTTGTCAATTGCAAATCCGGGGTGCGCCCCAATAGCAAATGGCATTTCAACTGCCGATAAATTTGTAACAGAATAATGGATATCGAGACAATTTTCCAATAGAATATACGAAATTTTAAGCACAAAATCAAATGGGTATTGATTGCGCGTTTCTTCGTTGGATGCCAATTGCAACGAAAATGAGTTTTCGGTTTGAAGAATCACATCAAATTCCAAGTTTCTGGCAAAACCATGCTGTAGCATTTCAAAATGCGTTTCATTTTCCAAAAAACAATTATTTTTTAATTTACCTACAATTGGAAATAAAACGGGTGAAACCCTATTCCAAAATTTTAAATCCGGATTCCATAAAATTTCGGTTTTATTCATTAAATTGTGAATGGAAAGTATTTCTGCTCCACTTTTTGATACATTCACCAAAAAGTGATTGTTTTTTAAGGAATAATTGGTCATTTTGCGCAAAATTAGGCAAAAGTATACCTAGCTCCCAAAAATCATTCTATAACAAATGAATAATCATTCATCAAAACTAAAAATACTCATCATAGACGATGAATTATCGGGAAGGACGATGATTGAATATTATATTCAAGAATATATGAATGAGATGGTTGATCAAATTATCAAAGTTTCATCAATTGATGAAGCAAAAGAATCAATGCTGATTTTTACTCCCAATTTGGTTTTTACAGATTATGAGTTGAGTGGTGAAGATGGTCTTAAAATCACTCCATTTTTGAAAGAAAATTGTATTTTGGTAGTTGTAACTGCGCATTCTCAATATGCAATTAATGCAATTCGGGCAAGTGTTTTTGATTATATATTAAAACCAATTGATGAAGTAGATTTTATCAAATTCAGAATACGATTAATTCAACATTTGAATTTGAAAGTTGGAACACTGAATCCTTTAAATAATGCGGAGTCTTTTGTAATCAAAGAAAATGGTGAAAATATTCTCATTCCATATGAGGATATTATTTTCATTGAGGCAAGTGGAGCTTATTCAAAAGTTGTAACTTTGAACCGCAAATACATAGCAACTAAAACTTTAAAAGCATTAGAAGAAACTTCACTACCCAAATCGTTCTTAAGAGTTCATCGATCGTTTTTGGTACCCAAATGGCAAATTACAAGTTTTAGTAGCAATTATTTATGTTTAAAAGATGGCACACATATAAGTCTTTCCAAAACTGGAAGAAAAATATTGCAGGATTCTTTCTAATCCTACTTTGTAATTCGTTATGTGCTTCGGGTGATTTTGGTCTAGAAATAGATTACAACAAAGGTTTACCTTCAACAGTTACACGAAAAACATTCATAGACAAGGAAGGCACTGTTTGGGTAGGAACAGATGCAGGGTTGGGTATATTCCCTAACGTTGCTGCTGCCAAAGCAATTATTTCGAAAAAAGTAGGATTTAGCCAAGTTTGGGATATCACACAAAGAAAAGACTTTCTTTACATTGCGAGTTATGATTCAGGATTGTTCATTTTCAATATCAATAACGGAGAATTAATCAAACGATATCCGTATAAAGATTTCCCTAGAATTAGAAAATTAAAAGAAATCAATAACCGGCTATTTTTAATAGCGGGCAATGGTTTTTTTGAAATTTCAGGTTTCAAAGTCAGCTCCATTTTAAATACTAAAAACAACCATACAGCAGGCAAAAATATGCCTGTAGATATATTTTACTTTAAACATCAGTATTACGCAAGCTTTTACGACAAACAGCCTTTGTTAATATGGAAAAACGAGAAGAAATGGGAAATTGATCTGAAAGACCCACTGAATAAGTATTTACTTCAAAATGGGCAATACAAAACGGTGATGTCATCCATTGTTTTTGAAAACAAACTCTTCGGAAGCACCGGCGACAATTCATATTTTTCAACAGATGCTTTTGGTAAAACTGAAAAGTTTACTTTTAAATATAAAAACAATGATAATTATGTAGTTTGGGATTTTGCCTCAGCCGACGATAAATTAATACTCGCAGTTGGCAATACCAACAACCTTGAGGGTGGATATTTATATACACACAATGAAACACAAAAGATTTTTGACATTAGTAAACAGCCAAAAAAACCATTCTTTTGGGGAGTCACTTATGATTCCATTAACCATGGAATTTGGGCAAACTCAATAAACAAAGGGGTTTATTATTATCCTCAATTTCAAAACAACATAGACTTACCGTTTACCGTTGATGAATATATTGAAAGTCAACATTATCAATTTGCATGGAAAGAAAATATACTCCGCTTCAAAACCAAAGAAGGATTAAAATGGGAGACATATAAAACAGAAAGCAATATTCGGTCGGTTCAAGCATTTAAAGAAAATATCATTATCCATTGTGAAGATGGAATTTTGATTTTTAATGCAAAACAGAAGAGTAAAACAAAACACATTTTCAGAACAGCCTTTCAACACGTTTTTATTCAAAATGAAATTTTATATTGTATTAATTATTTTGGTCCCATATGGAGTTATGACTTAAATAAAGAGAAGTTGATAAATCATTTGGATCAATCGATTACCTATATCAATTCAATTGCCTCATCAAAACTATTTACCATATTGCATTCCGATAATCTAGGTTATTTTATTCTTCAAAATGATTCGATTTTCAAGTTAACTTTAGATATTCCCATAGACAAGAGTAAATTTAATTTTTACTTGGCTGGAAACGCCATGCTCATCCGAGATGGCCAGAATTTAATTTGTTGTGAAATTGATTTTCCCAATAAAAGAATCAAAGCCAAAGAAATTTTGAATTTGCAAACGTTGTTTCCAACATTTAAAATTTCATGGATTAAAGGCGGTGAAAAAGGATTGTGGATTGGAAATAGTAATTATGTTTTACAATTTGGTATAAACCCAAAAAGTAAATACATAAAATTCCTAAATCAATTTTACTTAGGGAATTCCGAGGAAATTAATGACATACATTTTGAATCAAATTACATGTATTTGTTAAGAAAAAAATATGTCCAGAAAATTAATTATTTAACTTCTATTAAAAACACACAAATATTCCATTCGGTGTTTCAAACATATCAGAACATTTCAAATTACAAACTGCCCTATTTCAATGAAAAAGAGAACTTCCCAATAAACTTATTTACACCAAACTATATTCTAAACAATCATAGTATTTGCGAGGTAATTTTATCGAATAAGGATTCGATTTTAATACAAAGTTTCAGAGAGATGAGTCTTCCTATTTGGATGAATGATTTAAATGAGGGATTATTTCAATTATCTTTAAATACAATCAAATGGAAACAAGGAATTCCATTGAAAATTGAGAATCCAATATTAAGAAGACCCGAATTCTGGATTTTGGTTTTTATCACAGTTTGCATTTTCTTCTTTTTTATTTTTTATGAACAATTTCAAAAATTTCAACTGCAAGAGAAAATTATTGGATTAGAATTAAGCCGTTTGAAATCAAATATGAATCCACATTTCATATTTAATGTCATGAATTTTGTGCAAGCCATGATTGTAAAAAACAACAAAAGCATGGCATTGAAGGCAACAACAAAATTATCTCAAATTAATAGGTTGTTTTTAGAAACCTCAGAAAAAGATTTCATCAGTATCAAACAAGAATTAGAATTTGCAGATAACTATATCCAATTAGAAAAAATGCGATTTGAAAGTGATAAAGAATTTGAATTTGATGTAATTATTGAAGAGGGAATAAATATAGAAAAATGGAATTTACCCCCCTTAATCTTGCAACCTCTCTTAGAAAATGCACTAAAACATGGTGTTTTGCTTGATAAAAAAGAAACAGGATTGATTATCATTAACATAACCTCATCATCGCCAAAAGAAATTATTATTCATATTCAAAACAAAGGTTTAACAAGTGCATTCAAGCGCAATTCTGGAACATCTAGTGGTCAAAAAATGGTAATAGATAGAATTGCCTTGTTTAATAAGAAATTCAAAAAAACGTATACAATGAATTTTACTACAAGCTTCGAAGATATATACTATAACTGTTATATATTTATATCGAAACTTGATTAAAACTAACTATTTATTTTATAAATAAATTCATTCCGCTTTTTGAGATTAGGAATCTTTTCAATTTTTCCAGGATGTAATTGATTTATTTCATTGATAATTTGACTTCTCTTAATTTTTCTAACTTGATTAGAGAAATGATAAATTCTAAAAGCCAAATCAATTTCTTGCTCTGAATATGAATTGTCTTTAAGTGTATCCAAGTAACCCCAAATATTTATTTCTTCGTCTAATTGCCTGTATTGATTCAGTGTTTTTATGTTATATATTCCACCTGTACTAAAAAAATGGTATCCAAGAAACATAACCAAC
>CANKVM010000085.1 GCA_947487175.1 Flavobacteriales bacterium
AACACGACTAAAGAATTTATTAAAAGTAATTATATTTACTTTCATGTTATTGGCAATTGGCCAAAAGGGAAATGCTCAAATTTCTTCAACAGGGAAAACTTTTTACATGAGCTTCATGGAAATGGAAACACGAAGTGGTGGATATCCTGATACCTTGCTGATTTTTGTAACATCTGCAGTGAATACAACATTAGTCTTAGATAATCCAAGGTTAACAGGGTCATCTATAAACTATAACATTACTGCAAATAAAGTAAACCGTATTTCAGTAGACGTAAACTTTTATTACCCTATTGGTTCAGAGTTTAGTGCTACTGACATAAATAGTAAACGCGGGTTGAGAATTGTGGCAAAAGATCCTGTGAACGTTTATTGCATGAATTTGGAGTTAAATCGTTCAGACGGAACCTTTGTATTGCCCTATGAAAGCATTCCAGCAGCGCCGGAGTATTTCGTGGTATCTTTTCCGCCGAATGCGCCAACTGGGTCTTGGCCAACCGTAACCTCATCATATGGTGAAAGTGAGTTTGTGGTTATTGCTATGGATAATAGTGTTACCGTAGAAATTACACCAACTGCTCCTACAAAAGGTGGGAAAGCGGCAGGTACGGCTTTTACCGTTAACTTAACAAAAGGTCAGGTTTATCAGGTTCAGTCAGTTAAAGCTACCGGTACAAACAATACTGACCCTGCAGCAACTTCTTGGGCAACAACCGGTGCTAAAAATGGAGATTTAACTGGAACAAGGGTTAGGGTAATTAATGGCTGTGGTAAAATTAATGTGTTCTCAGGCAATCGATCAGCTCATGTAACCAAAGGAAACTGTGGTAGTGGTGTAAATGGCAGAGATCATCTTTACACACAGGTGATTCCAACTTTAGCGCTGGGTAAAGATTATGTTTTAATGCCTTTTAGTGGTCAAACGGGTGGTTATGCATACAAAGTGATTGCCGCTAATGATAATACCAAAGTATATAAAAATGGAACCTTAGTTGCAACAATTGCAACCAAAGGAGAATGGATTTATGATCATATTAATACAGCAACCCCTGTATGTGTAACAACAGACAAACCAGCTTATGTAGCGCAGTATATGAAAAATGGAGTTTGTAGTGGGTTGACAGGAACCAATGGGGATCCAGCCGTATTTATATCTCCAGATATCAATCAACGTTTGATCAAAACAATTGTGGGAACGGCTACAACTTCCAATATGAACAAGCATTGGGTGAATATTCTGATAGATCAAACTGCAAAAAATGCTGTTTTTCTAAATGGTACAAAAGTTTCGGCGGCCTCATTTACAAATGTTACAACTTGTAATAATAAATATGCCTTTGCTCAACTGGCTGTATCTAATCCAAGTTCAAATATAATAGCATGTGATAGTGGAATGATAGTAGTTGCCTATGGCGTAGGACCATATGAAAGTTATTCTTATTCAGCTGGTGCATTGTTTGAAAATATTGAATATGATTTTACAGTTGCAAGAAAAGGAAACTGTCCAAGTGAGCCTGTTACTCTTACGGCCGTTGTTAATAAATCAGTTAAAGCCATTCGTTGGGTTTATGGCGATGGTACAGCCTCAGAGTGGGGAACTAAGGTTACTCACAAATTTTCAAAGATTGGTACATACTATGTAGTAATGAAATGTGTAGTTGCTAATGCCTGTGGAATTGATGATACCATTACTCGAAGTAAAATTATAAATGTTTCGCCTGGGCCATTTTTGAATTTCCCAGATACATTTACGCAATGCGCAAGTACTTTGAATTTCAAGGTTGTTCCACCGAATTCAGCCAAGTTTTTGTATAAATGGCAAGATGGCTCTACCGCAAATACCTATACGGTAACATCCGATAAAAAAGTTTGGGTGAAAATAACAGATACTTCTACAAACTGTGTTGCTCAAGATACTACTTATGTTCGAAGGGCTGACCCAATTATTGCAAAAATTTCTTATGATACTTTGAATAAATGTGACAAACAGAATTATTTTTCATTATCCGACGCCACTGTTTATAAGAATGATTCAAGAAAATTGTCGGAATGGCGACTAGCTGATAACTTCAAAAGTAAAGTAATTACATTTACAACTGCTAGAATGACGTATCACTTTGATAATGGCGACTAGCTGATAACTTCAAAAGTAAAGTAATTACATTTACAACTGCTAGAATGACGTATCACTTTGATACGCTCAGTAAGAATAATTTACGATACATAGTTGAATCTAAAAAAGGATGTAGAGATACGCTCGATACAACCTTGGTTGTATACACTTATCCAATTGCCAAAGTATCGCTTCCCCCACCATATTTCTGTCAAAAGAAATCAATGACATTTTTAGACTCAAGTGCTTCAGACCAAGGAATTGCAGTGTCTTATTGGAATTTTGGTGACGGCTCATTCGATACTACCAAAACCAAGTTGGGAATCCATACGTACAAAAATACCAATACTTATAACTTAAGATTAATTACGGAGTCAATTAATCAATGTAGGGATACCATAGACTCTACGTTTGTGATTTATCCTGTTGCCAAAACAGTAATCGGTACCAAAATAGTGAACCTCTGTTTGAAACAAAATGAATTTGAATTTACCGACAATTCAACCGTTTCCGCCGGAACTTTCACAAATCGTTGGATAGTAAATGGAAAAACTATAGACAATGTAGCCACTTTAACAAAGGTCAACTATGCGGATACGGGCTTTAAGAAGATAATGTTAATTACAATTACAGATAAAGGTTGTCCGGATACTTTAATTGGTAATATTTATGTTGCTCCCGAACCTAAGGCTGGGATAGAAGTTACGGATTCATTGTATTGCTACAAGACCCACTTTTTCGATTTGAATGACGTAAGTGTAGCTCCGAGCGGAAGTTCATTAACAGCTCGAAGCAACTTCTATTTTAGCGATGGGTCAAATGCATATGCAAAATTGGTTCCAACCAAAAAATTTGGTAGTCCAGGGACATACTGGGTTAGACTCGTAGCAACTACTACTTTAGGTTGTAAAGATTCGATTCAAAGAAATCTAAAAGTATTGGCAAACCCCGATGCCAAGATTTCTCCCGAAAATGCATTACAATGTTTAATTGGAAATAAGTTCCATTTTGTTTCTAAAAACATGTGGACAGTAACAGGCGATCCTTTAACTCATACTTGGGACCTAGGAGATGGAACAACCAGTTCAAAGGACTCTATAGATCATTCTTACAGTGCAATTAAATCATATTGGATTACACATAAAGTAGTATCACTTTCAGGTTGTTCTGATACCTCGTCTACCAGTGCTAAAATTGTTTCTAGTCCAACGCCTGCATTCATTACCAATAAAGACACGGCTTGTTTTTACTCGCAGCTATTTAATTTTAATGACAAAACGGTATTTGGTTCAACATACAGTGTTTTTTGGGACTTTGGCGATGGAACAACGGCTATTACCAGTCAATATACGGGTAAAACCTATACAACCACTGGGAAAAAATCGGTGAAATTAGTTGTAACAACTGCTGATGGTTGTAAAGATTCTGTATCGAAATACATTGATATCTACCCTGCACCTGCAGCCGATTTTACTGTGAATACTCCAGTGCAATGTTTGCAAAACAATAGATTTATTTTCAATAACACAACGAATGAAAATGGCGCAACGACATGCAATTATAACTGGACTATTTCTAAACCACTTAAAAATATTCCAACAAAAGCAATAGTAGATCAGATTTTTGTAGATACTGGATTCAAATCAATCTTATTGGTTGCCAAAACTGATAAAAATTGTGTAAGTTCTAAAGTTCAAAATATTTATGTTGCTGAAACGCCAATAGTAACCATTGCGGGTAAAAATGGTTGTGTGGGTGATCCTATCAACTTTACGTCAAGTGTTTATTTAAATGTGGGCACACCTTCTTATGATTGGACATTTGGAGATGCGGGAAACAGTACTTTGTCAAATCCATCTCATACTTATTTCTCGGCAAATACATTTACTGTAAAATTAAAGGTTACATCTAATTTGGGTTGTGTAGGAAATGCAACAGATTTGCCAATTCAAGCGTTTGTTCGTCCTAAAGCCAAATTCACTTCTGAATATTTATTGTCGCGTGGTTTAGAAACAGATTGGAAGTTTACTTCACAATCTACAGGTGCCGATAAATATGAATGGTCATTTGAAGACGGACAAAAAGATTATACCGGTGGACCTGTGTTCATGACATTCAACAAAACAGGAGATTTCAAAGTGAAACTTTATGTAACTACTAACAGCGGATGTTTTGATAGTACTTCGGCATATATTTTCTTAAAGCCTGAATTACTCTATCACTTGCCAAATGTATTTAGTCCTAATGATGATGGATTAAATGATGTATGGCCAGGAAGCAATACAACTTCGTTTGGTTTGAATAAATATCGCATGGTAATTTTTGACCGTTGGGGAAATATCATGTTTAAAACAACCGATCCTGCTGGATGGTGGGATGGTAGAGATATGGACGGAAATATGGTTTTAGAGGGCGTTTACGCTTATCAAATTGATTTTAGATACATTGACAACAGAATTTATGTGCACAAAGGCACAGTGACTGTTTTGAAATAAAACAGAAAGCATTTCATTAAAAAAGCCTTGAAGATTTTCTTCAAGGCTTTTTTGTGGGCTATATAATTAAAAAGTATCCCTCAAAAAAAAAGGTCCGCTAATAGCAGACCTTTTTATCATATTGGTTATAATCTTATCCCAAATAGGTTTTAAGAATTTTGCTTTTGCTAGATTTACGCAAACGACGTAACGCTTTTTCTTTGATTTGACGCACACGCTCTCTGGTTAATCCAACTTTTTCAGAAATGTCTTCCAAAGTATGGGCAGCATTGCCATCCAATCCAAAGTAATACTTCAATACATCTCTTTCTTTATCGGTAAGGGTTGAAATAACTCTATTGATTTCATTTTGCAATGATTCGTTCAATAAAGGCATATCAGGATTTGGCTCGTCGTTGTTGTCAAGTACACCCAAAAGTGTATTGTCTTCACCTTCAGCCAAAGGTGCATCAATACTTAAATGACGGCCACTAGAACGCAAAGCGTTTTCAACTTCGCTCAATGGAATGTCTAACGATTCTGCAATTTCTTGAGGCGTTGGTTCGCGCTCAAGTTCTTGTTCCAATCTTGCCGAAGCTTGTGTAATTCTTCCTAAACTACCAACTTTATTCAATGGCAAACGCACAATTCTACTTTGATCGGCCAATGCCTGCAAAATACTTTGACGAATCCACCAAACCGCATAAGAGATAAATTTGAATCCACGGGTTTCATCAAAGCGCTTTGCTGCTTTAATTAAGCCCATATTTCCTTCGTTAATTAGATCTCCTAATGTTAATCCTTGGTTTTGATATTGTTTAGAAACAGAAACAACGAATCTCAAGTTGGCGTTTACCAGCTTTTCGAGCGCAGCTTGATCGCCTTCACGAATTCTTTGTGCCAATTGAACTTCCTCTTGGGCGTCAATCATTGGTACTTTTGAAATCTCGTTTAGGTACTTGTCAAGCGACTTGTTTTCGCGATTGGTAAATTGTTTTGATATTTTTAATTGCCTCATGTATGAATGTATATAATAAAACTAAAATTTGTATAATTTTCGCCTTGCAAAATTACAATTTTTATTCGATTAATCCAATTGAGAAATGTCATAAAATGCCATATCTAAAATGATTGTGATTAATATACGTTTTTCGCGCTAAAAAAGTTTTTAAATTGTATTATTTTTTTAAGTAATCCCTCAAAATCAATTAAAATTAGCCCAAAATAGGGAATTGATTTTAGAAATAATGACTTAAAATTCGAAATGCTGTATAAGCACTGATGTATGCAATTCCCCCATAAATAAAAAATAAGGCAACTGGCCATTTCCAACTTCCCGTTTCCTTTTTAATCACCGCCATGGTGCTGATACATTGTAAAGCAAAGGCATAAAAGAAAATCAAACTAATTGCATAAGGAACGCCATATAAAGGTTTGCCAGTTGCTGGGTTAATTTCAGCCTGCATTTTGGTTCTAATACCTTTCACTTGATCATCGCCTTCTGGGGTTTGGAAAAGTGTACTCATGGTTCCCACAAATACTTCCCTCGCCGCAAAAGAAGATATTAATGCAATACCCGTTTTCCAATCATAACCCAAAGGTTTAATAGCCGGCTCAATAAATTTACCTAGATGACCCGCATAGCTCGCCTCTAATTTTTGGGTATTGTGAATTTGTGCGCTGTCTTTATTATTGATTTTTGTCAATTCAACGGCTTTCAATTGCGCAGTTTTCATTGCCTCTTTTGGTCCAAAACTCGACAAGGCCCATAGTATCATTGAAATGACAATGATTACTTTTCCTGCTTCGCTTAAAAACGTACGGCATTTGATCCAAGCTTGAGAAATAACTGTTTGAATTCTCGGATTTTGATAGGTTGGTAATTCCAAAATAAATTCAGATTTCTCTTTGTCATTGCCAATAAACTTATAAATTAATGCAAAAACCAATGCCACAATAATTCCAGCAAAATAGGCCGAAGTCATTACAAATGTTTGCGCATGAAAAGGTCCCCAAAAAGTTGAAGCCGGTATGGCCAATGAAATCAAAAGGAAATATACTGGAAGTCTGGCACTGCAACTCATCAATGGCACCACCAACATTGTAATTAACCGTTCACTTTTGTTTTTAATTGATCTGGTAGCCATGATGCTTGGAATTGCACAGGCAAAACCGCCAACCAAGGGGATGATGGAACGTCCGTTCAATCCAATTTTGCGCATGATGCGATCGGTAATGAAACTCGCACGAACCATGTAACCACTGTCTTCCAAAATGCCAATAAGAAAGAACAGGATAAATATTTGAGGCACAAAAACAATAACCCCAGAAATACCACCCAAAATACCGTCCCTCACAAAATCAGCCCACATGCCATTCGGTAAGAATTCGTCAATTTGCACTTTAACCCAACCAAATGCAGATTCAATTAAATCCATTGGGCCCGATGCCAAGGCGAATACACCTTGAAAAAGCGCCATCATTACAAAAAAGAAAATGATCACACCGAATATGGGGTGGGTAACGTATTTGTCAATTTTAATTGTATTGTTTCTATTTCTCGTTCGAGAGCCAATCACAACTTTTTTGACAATTTTTTCAATGTCTGTATATCGTTTTAAAGTCTCTTCACTTAATCCACGTTCCTTATTTCCCTCATAAAAACTCCTTAAACGGGTTTCGAAATTTTCATTGTGACTAATAATATTTCCCAAGGTTTGATTTTCGAGGGACAGGATAGCGCTTTGAATATTTTTATCGCTACGTGGATTTACAACAGCAACGGGAATGCCTAATTCGCTTTCTAGAGCCTTGATATCAATGTCGATGGATCTGCGCTTGGCCGTATCGGCCATCGTTAAAATACACGATGAGGGAATTCCAAGTTCTGCAACCTGAGAAACCAACAATAAGTTTCTGCGGATATTAGATCCGTCTATGATGAAAACAATTGCGTCGGGCCTATGAATATCAATACCCAATAACGTAGAAACCACCAATCGCTCGTCTTCAGCTTGGGCAAAAAGGCTATAGATGCCCGGCAAATCAATTAATTCAACTGTGCCCGATTTGAGTTTTACCTCACCAGAAGTTGATTCAACTGTTGTTCCCGGAAGATTGCTTGTTTTTTGACTGAGCCCAGTAAGTCGATTAAAAAGGGTAGACTTTCCACAGTTGGGATTTCCTATTAGCGCGATTCTCTTCACAATGCTGGATTATTCTAGTTCTGATAATTTTACAAAAATATTTTCAGCTTCTGATTTTCTAAGGCCAAGAATGTAAGAGTCAATTCTAAATGCAATTGGGTCGCCACCTGGTGCAGTGTATAGTTTCACAATTTCTGTTCCCGGTACACAACCCATTTCCGCCAATTTCAATGTCAAATCATTTTCTTTGAGTGAACGAATCTCATAGATTTCATTGATTCCAATATGGTTGGCGGTGGTGTTCACAGTGCAAATTTAGAATGATTTTAAATAAAGTCAAATTTTATTCTCAATTAATAGGAAAATTGTGCACTTTGCGTACTTTTTCACTTAACAATCTTGCTGTTTCAGTTGTTGGTTTTTCTAGAATGTTTAAACCTTTGAAATATTCCAATGAGCTTATTTTCAATATTCTAATTGTTTCAATATCTTTTGTTTCAATTGATTTGTCAGCAATTTGCATAAATGCATTGTTTACGGAATTGTAATTTCCCAATCCATTAAAACAATTCTTATACGTTTCCAATCTTTGTTCAATGTCTATTTTCGTGTTTTTTAAGTCTAAAAGTGTTTTTGAAATGTCTTCTTCTTTTTGAACTAGGTAATCCAATACCAAATTTGCCCAAGCCGCAATAAATTTTGGCGAGGTCAAACTGTTCATTTGCTGTTTGGCATAATCAATGGTAGTTGGTTGAATTTTTTTGAACTCCACAAGCTTATTGAAACCAAAAAACATGCAATATTCCAACAACGTATAATTTGCATTTTTAGAAATCTCAATCAACTCATTTTCAGTTAAACTGCCACCCAATAAAATGATGAGTGTTTGTTTCATGCTTGTTTTGGTTTTATCGGAAAACAACATTTGCTTAAGCTCTGAATTGTAGAATTTAAAATCATGCTCCGGATTCAATGATTCAAACATAGATAATGAAAGATTCAACATTTGAGAATTGTTGGTTTTGAATGCCAATTCTTCTAGCTTTTTACTTTGGCTTTGTATATATTCATTGCAGTTTGCAATATTGGCATTCAACGATGCCAATTGATGTACTTTGGTTTCATCAAATTTGGCCTCAAAAATGTTGTTTATGAGCAATTTGTAAATTGCATTGGTGTTGGGGATGCCTTTAACCAATCCTGTTGTGTTTTCTAAACACTCAAATTTCAATGATTCTGGATTGTAAATGACGGTACCAACTAATGTGTTGTTTGGATTTAAAATAACGTAATCGGGCATGGTGTCAATTTCTAAATTGATAATTTTGCTTGATTCATTGGAAGCAAACCAAACCGATTTTTTATGTTTGTGCAATCCATCGTATGACGAATAGTCAATGTCAATTTTGAAACATTTACCAGTTGATTGTGTGATTTCCAATTGATATACATTATTGTCTTTTGAAATTTCCCATTGAACTTCCGCAACTTCATTAGAAAAATACCAAGAGTTGAAGAAATCAGTCATGTTTTTGCCCGATACTTTTTCAATGCATCTTTTCCATTCAGCGGTTGTTGCATTTCCATAAGCATAAGTGGTAAGGTATTCTTTCATCGATAATTTGAAAGCTTCTTCACCAATGTAATCTCTCAATA
>CANKVM010000086.1 GCA_947487175.1 Flavobacteriales bacterium
CAAAGCGCTAGCATTTTTGCTGTTTTAATGACTGCGTTTATCCCAATGGCATTGGTGCATGTATTTGGAACCTTTATCACTGCTTTGGGTAATATAAAATGGTTGGCCATATTGGCGTTGATTTGCGTTTTAATAAACGTGACCATCAACTGGATTGTAATTCCAAAATACGGTGCTTATGGCGCTGCCTGGGGATGTTTTATCACCCAGTTTTCATTTGCCATGGCTTGCATTATTAAAACAATGCAATATCTAAAATTGAAAGAAAATTAAGAAAGATTAATAAAGCGGAAATCTGCTCATTAATACATTCACTTCTGATTTCACCTCATTTAAAACCGCTTCGTTTTCGTGATTCATCAACGCTTTGTCTATCAAATAGGCAATGGTTTCCATTTGTTCTTCTTTCAATCCCCTTGTGGTAATTGCTGAAGTTCCTAAACGAAATCCTGAGGTAACAAAAGGACTTCTGGTTTCAAATGGTACTGTGTTTTTATTGATTGTAATATCGCATTTTACTAAGGTGTTTTCGGCCAATTTTCCAGTCATGATTTCTGATTTTGGACGCAAATCAATCAGCATTAGGTGATTGTCGGTGCCGCCAGAAATAATTGAATATCCCAATTGTTTCATTGCATTTGACAATGATTGCGCATTTTTTATGACCTGTTTACAGTATTCGGTAAAATCATCGCTCAATGCTTCGCCAAAAGCAACAGCTTTGGCTGCTATAACATGTTCCAATGGTCCACCTTGTGTACCTGGAAAAACAGCACTATCCAAAATCGAACTCATCATTTTAATTTCGCCTTTTGGTGTTTTTTCACCCCAAGTATTTTCGAAATCTTTACCCATCATAATGATTCCACCTCTTGGACCTCTTAATGTTTTGTGTGTTGTAGAGGTTATTATATGGCAATATGGTACTGGGTTGTTTAATAATCCTTTAGCAATGAGTCCTGCTGGGTGAGCAATATCGGCGAGCAACAAAGCACCTACTTTATCTGCAACTTCTCTGATTCTTTTATAATCCCAATCTCTAGAATAAGAACTTGCACCGCAAATGATGAGTTTAGGTTGTTCTTTTATTGCGTTTTCTTCCAATTGATCATAATCAATTAATCCGGTTTCTTTATTTAGACCGTAGAAACTGGGTTTATATAACTTACCAGAAAAATTAACAGGTGAACCATGTGTTAAATGTCCTCCATGGCTTAAATCAAATCCTAAAATTTTATCGCCAGCTTTCAAAACACCGAGCATAACAGCGGCATTTGCTTGAGCGCCAGAGTGAGGTTGAACATTTGCCCATTCAACACCAAATAATTGTTTAAGTCGGTCAATGGCCAATTGTTCAATTTGGTCTACATATTGGCATCCACCATAATATCTTTTGTTTGGCAAACCTTCGGCGTATTTATTCGTTAAAACGCTACCCATGGCTTCCATAACCTGTTTGCTAACAAAGTTTTCACTTGCAATAAGTTCAATTCCCTCTTGTTGACGCAGTAATTCCTGGTCAATTATGGAAAAAACAGTTGAATCTCTTTGGCTCATATTTCACTACAATTTTACGCAAAAATCAATGTTTATCTATGTTTTTGAGGTGTAATAATTAGAAAATTATATTAAGTTTTTGAAAAAGAAACAGAAAATCATATGATTTGGTGATAATAATCAAAAAAATGTTGAAATTCGCCCAACTGATTTTATGAATATCAATAAAGTATTTTTGAAAAACGCTGGCATTTTTGCCCTGTTTCTTTTAGGATTTTGGATTATTTCAATGTGGTATTTTAGCCCGGCACTTGACAACAAAGTGTTAAAGCAGGGTGATATGCAACAAGTAAAACTTATGGTTGCTGCTGCTGATTCAATAAAAGCCTCAACTGGAGTAATGCCAAATTGGAACGACAGGGTATTTTCAGGAATGCCGAGTAATTTGATTACGGGTATCCCTCAAGGAAGCTTGTTATTGAAATATAGAATTTTAGAAGCCTTTGGTATTGTAAAATCGCCATTTACCATTTTGTTTTTGAGTATGCTCAGCATGTTTGTTATGTTGCTCTCGGCAAAGGTGAACAAATTGCTGGCAGCTGCAGGTGCGGTCGGTTATGCGTTTATGACATTCTCCATTTCGAGTTACGAGGCAGGACACGTTACCAAAGTTTTGGCAATGGCAGTAATGCCAGGTGCCATAGCCGGTATGATCATGTTGTCGCAACGAAGACTACTTTGGGGCGGAATCATCTTGGCCTTGTTTTTTGCAATGGTCATAAATTATTTCCATTATCAAATTGCATATTATACGGGTATTATCATTGGTATCTATTTGTTGGTTGAATTGGCAAGTGCCATTAAAACCAAAGAGTTTTTAAGTTATTTCAAAATGGTTGCAATTACTGCAGCTGCAATGTTGATAGGTGTAATGAGTTGCATTGGTAAAATTCAAGATACCATGCAATATTCTAAGGCTACCATGCGTGGCGGCTCTGAAGTAGCAAGTGAAGTACCAAAAGGCGGACCAAAACAAACAGTGAATGCCAAAGGGTTAGATATAGACTATGCATTTAGTTGGAGTTACGGAATTGATGAGTCATTAACACTTTTGGTTCCACGTTATAAAGGTGGAAGTAGTGATGAGCCTGTGCCAGAAAATGAATTTGGTCAAGAGCGTTTGCCAATTTATTTTGGAGATTTGCAATTTACAAGTGGACCAGTTTATATGGGTGCTATTTTGATGTTCTTCTTCTTCTTTTCAATTGTTTTTGCATTCCAATGGAGCAAAGTTGAACCAGATAATAAAGATGCCCAATTTGCTAAAAAATTGATGTGGTTTTCTCTCATCACCTTTGCAGTTTCATTGATGATGTCTTGGGGAAGAAACTTCTTCGTAAACGATTGGTTATTTGAATACCTTCCTTACTATAACAAATTCAGAACACCAATGATGACATTGGTAATTGCACAAGTTGTTGTGCCATTCTTTGGGTTATTTGGTTTGTACAAATTGATGACGGGTAACTTCTCTGAGGCTTTTGGAAATAAACTAATCAAATCTGCAGTAATTGTTGCCGGGTCATTATTGGGTATTGCCATTCTCGGAACTATGTCTACGGATTTCGTAGGATTGTCTGATAAGGAAATTATAAAATCTTCAGGTCAACAAGCAGTTGATTTCATTAAAGAAATGAGATCAAAAATGGTTTGGGGGGACATTTGGAGAACTGTTGGTTTAATCATAGTATCGCTTGTATTGGTTTATTCAGCCATTAAAAAGCAGTTAAGTTCAACTGTTATTTCCGTTGTGTTATTGGTAACAATTACTTTCGACATGGTTTCTGTATCGCAACGTTATTTAAATGAAGGTAACTGGCAAGATAAAGAAGAAGAATCGACAATTATTCCATCTCAGCAAGATGAGATGATTATGAGAGACAACAAAGACGGAGCAAGGGTTTTCGATTTGCGTTACAATCCTTTTAACGACAACCATGCAGCACCTTTTCATAAAAATGTAGGTGGTTACCATCCAGCTAAATTAAGTCGTTACCAAGATATAATTTCTTATTGCATTACGCCAAATGGGGGTCAATTATCGGGTGATTTCATTACCAAAAACAACGCCTTAGATATGTTGAATTGCAAATATGTGTTGTCTAAGGATCAAAAAAGTGGTGCAGAAGAAGCTTTCCCTCGAATGAATCCTAATGGACATGCCTGGTTTGCGTCAAGTGTTTCAACAGCAGAAACTGCCAAGAAAGCACTTGAAATGGTAAACACAGTTGATATTAAAAATGTAGCGGTAATTGAATCAAAAGAAGTGAATAAGCCAAGTGCAAATTCATTTAGTAAAGATACAAATAGTACAATCAAACAAACTGCTTACAGCACCGATACCATTAAATATCAATCAAACAATGCAAACGCAGGGTTGGCTCTGTTTAGTGAAGTGTTTTACAATGAAGCAAATGGTGGTTGGCATGTAATGGTTGATGGAAAAGAATCTAAACCAATGCGTGCAAACTATATTTTACGTGCTGTTGAAGTTCCTGCTGGGAACCACCAAATTACATGGTATTACAAGCCAGCCGACAGAAGTTTGTATTTTTCTATTGAAGTTGCCTCGTCGGCAATTGTTTTATTGCTATTCTTGGCCTTAATTGCGAAACAATTGTTTTCGAAACCGGAAGAAGAATTAAATGCTTAAAAAAATATCGGTTATTACCATCAATTACAACAATTGCCAGGGGTTAATCAAAACTTATGATTCCCTGCGTATCCAATTAGACCTTAACACTAGGGTTGAATGGATTGTTGTTGATGGAAATAGCAGCGATGGAAGTGTAGATTTCCTTAATTCAATATCGTCAGAAATAGATAAGTTGATTGTTGAATCTGATAAAGGAATATACGACGCCATGAACAAAGGATTGGCAGCTGCAACTGGAGAATATGTTTGGTTTTTAAACAGCGGTGATTCTTTTTACAATAATTTATCGGTTGATAGGGTTTGCCAGTCAATTGGTCGCTCCAATGCCGATGTCCTTTTTGGAGATACCATGTTTGTTTCAGAAACTGGTAAAAACATTGGGCTAATTAGTAAGTTAAAACCACAAAAATTACCTAGAAAGTTAACTTTTAATGGTTTTAAATATGGCATGAATGTGTGTCATCAAAGTGTAATTGTGAGGCGCGAAATTTGTCCAAAGTATAATCTAGATTATAAATTGGCTTCAGATATTGATTGGATATTGGAAATATTAAAATACAATCCTTTATCAAAAAGGGTTGATTATACATTGGCTAATTTTGAAGTTGGTGGTAGCAGTTATCAGCATACAAAAAAGGCTTGGAAAGAACGCTTTCAAGTATTTTCAAAACATTATGGAGTAGTTCCAAATTTAATAAATCACCTTTGGATCATTATCCGCAGAATAATTTTTGATGTTAAAATTAAAGTCTTTAAAATTAAATGAGCAATACCAGTCGCGTAGATAAAGAGCTTTTTGAAGACGCTCACTATTTGGGAAAGCCAGCTGATACCGATGATTTATTGGTAAAAAGAAGAATTAATATTCTTCATGGTTTTGAGGGATATTTTGATGTCAATGCAAGTTTGGTTGAAATAGGCTGTGGCAATGGCAATACCATTTTGCAAATTGCCGATAAGTTTAAATATTCTTATGGCCTTGAATATGCAGGAGTTCATGAAAAAGATTTCAATGACCTTAAATCGTCCCTCAAAATAGAAAATTCAGAATTTTTAGTTTGGGATATAATGAATGATGGTTTCAAGCCTAAATGCAACCGCTTATTGAGCTTTGAAGTAATTGAACATTTACCCGCTGAAATCGGAGTAAAAAATTACGCCGAATCGGTTGAAAGTGGTGCACTCTGTGCCATTTCTGTGCCTAACAAATGGTGGATTTTTGAAACCCATGGTGCAAGTTTGCCTTTGCTGCCTTGGAATAGGGTTCCATTTTTCTCTTGGTTGCCAAAATTTATTCATGAAAAATGGGCATTGGCTAGAATTTATACCAAAAAGAGAATCAAAACATTGATGGAAGATTCTGGATTCGAAGTTTTAGAAATGCACTATGTAATGGCTCCAATGGATGTGGTTAAATGGCGTCCTTTGCAATCATTTCTAAGAAAATACATTTTTAACACTGATACTACCAATGTGCCATTTAAGGCTGTGAGCATCATGGTGTTTTGTAAAAGAAAATAAATTATGAGAAAATATAATATTTTAATTGTTTCAGTTCTTGCAATTGGTAATTTGTGGGGACAACAGAAACCAAAAACAGACTGGTTTTTCGAAAAACCATGTAAAAAAAACATGGGTATTTCAGTAAATGAAGCATACCAATCGGCACAAGGAAAACTTCCTTCTACAACCATTGTGGTAGCGGTTATTGACGGTGGAACCGATGTGAACCACGTTGATTTGAAAGATGTAATTTGGGTGAATAAAGGTGAAATTCCTAGCAATGGCATTGACGATGATAATAACGGTTATGTGGATGATGTGAACGGTTGGAATTTTATTGGTGGTAAAGATGGCTCTTTGGTTGGTGCAGATAACCTTGAAAAAGTCCGTATTTATAAAAAACTAGACGATAAATATAAAGATGTTCAACCCGAATCAATTCAACCAGATAATGCCGAATACACCATGTATATTCAGTGGAAAACTGAAATTGAAGGTGAAAGAGAATTGTATGGCAATCTTTTGAAACAAATGACACCTTTGGTTGATGTTTTGAATAAAATGAAAAAGTCTATGGGTAAATCAAATCCTACTTTGGCTGAAATTGAAAGCATGTCTGTAACGGATGGTGCAACAAAAACCCAAAATGATAGAATTGTGGGCATTTTGAAGAAATATAAAATGTCGTTCGCGGAGTTTGATAAAACTTTAGGTGAGCAAGTACATCAAATCGATGCAAAAGTTAATTTCCAAAATAATCCGAATTTTGATTCGCGTAAAATAGTTGGTGACAACTACGCTAATTCATCTGAGCGTTATTATGGGAATAACAATGTTGTTGGCCCTGATGCTTCTCATGGAACGCACGTAGCAGGTATCATTGCCGCTACAAGAAACAACAATATTGGAATGAACGGTATTGCCGACAATGTAAAAATTATGGTTGTGCGTGTTGTACCCGATGGTGACGAAAGAGACAAAGACGTTGCCAATGGTATTCGTTACGCAGTTGACAATGGAGCAAAAATCATCAATATGAGTTTTGGTAAGGCTTACAGATGGGACAAAAACATTGTCGACAGTGCCGTGGCGTATGCCGAAGCAAAAAATGTATTGTTGGTGCATGCAGCAGGTAACAATGGATCTAACAATGATTTAGAAGCTAATTACCCTAATGACACTTTGTGGAATGGCAAATCTTTTGCTGCAAACTGGTTAGAAATTGGAGCAAGTCAGCCAAAAAGAAATTTCCAAAACAATCCGAATTTTGATTCGCGTAAAATAGTTGGTGACAACTACGCTAATTCATCTGAGCGTTATTATGGGAATAACAATGTTGTTGGCCCTGATGCTTCGCATGGAACGCACGTAGCAGGTATCATTGCCGCTACAAGAAACAACAATATTGGAATGAACGGTATTGCCGATAACGTTAAAATTATGGTTGTGCGTGTTGTGCCCGATGGTGACGAAAGAGACAAAGACGTTGCCAATGGTATTCGTTACGCAGTTGACAATGGAGCAAAAATCATCAATATGAGCTTTGGTAAGGCTTACAGATGGGACAAAAACATTGTCGACAGTGCTGTGGCTTATGCGGAAGCAAAAAATGTATTGCTGGTGCATGCTGCAGGGAACAATGGATCAAACAATGATTTAGAAGCTAATTACCCTAATGACACTTTGTGGAATGGCAAATCTTTTGCTGCAAACTGGTTAGAAATTGGAGCAAGTCAGCCAAAAAGAAAAATGTTGGCAACAAGCTTCAGTAATTACGGAAAAAGCAATGTAGATTTATTTTCGCCAGGTCAAGACATTTACAGTACCATTCCAGGAAATGAATATGCCTATTTCAATGGAACGAGTATGGCTTCGCCGGCAGCAGCGGGAGTTGCTGCATTGGTTTGGAGTCGTTTCCCTAAGTTAACAGCTGTTCAATTGAAACAGGTTTTAATGGAATCTTCTGTGAAAGTAAATAAGAAAGTTCTTTTGCCTGGTGCTAAAAAGACAAAAGTAAATTTCTCTAATCTATCTGTAAGCGGTGGTTTGATCAATGCTTTAAAGGCATTACAAGCTGCAAGCGCAATCAAATAAAATTGGTAAATTCTCTATAGAATTTTCCTGAGGGAAATCCCATTACGTTAAAGTAGCATCCATCAATGCGCTTAACACCAAGATAACCCATCCAATCTTGAATTCCATAACTGCCAGCTTTGTCAAAGGGCTGGCAGTTTTGTATATAAGACATTATTTGATTGTTTGTTAACGGGTAAAATTCCACTTCTGTAGCATCGTGGAACACATGTGTTTTCACATCTGTTTTGATACAAACTCCAGTATAAACGGTATGAATTCTGCCGCTTAATCTCGTTAGCATAGCAATGGCTTCGTCAATATCTTGAGGCTTATTCAATACCAAATTATCAATACAAACTATGGTATCTGCTGTTACCAAAACATCATTCCCAATGGGTAGGGTATAATGGTTGGCTTTATGCAACGCCAAGTATTCGCATACTTCTTCGTTTTTTAATTCTGAGGGATAATTTTCTTCCGCTTCAATATTCACGACTTCAAATGGCAATTCGCATTTTGCCAATATTTCGTGTCTACGGGGGGATTTTGATGCCAATAGTATTTTGGGAAATTGCATATTTTAGGCAAAGTTTGGTGCAACCACCAAGTCTTTGGTTCCGTGACCATAATCGTAGAAACCGCGGCCACTTTTCACTCCCAGATCACCAGAGGTAACCATATTTACCAATAGTGGAGATGGTGCATATTTTGGATTGCCAAATCCATCGTGGAGAACACGTAAAATAGCCAAGCAAACGTCTAATCCAATAAAGTCGGCCAATTGCAATGGTCCCATTGGATGCGCCATACCTAATTTCATGATGGTATCAATTTCGGCAACACCGGCAACACCTTCGTGAAGGCTGCAAATGGCTTCGTTGATCATTGGCATTAGCACACGGTTTGCAATAAAACCTGGATAATCTTGGGTTAAGGCTGGAACTTTGCCAAGTTTCTTAGACATTTCAAGAATTTCGGTGGTAATGGCTTTGTCTGTTTTAAATCCCTCAATAACTTCAACAAGCTTCATAACCGGAACTGGGTTCATGAAATGCATTCCAATTACTTTTTCTGGACGAGAGGTAACCGAAGCGATTTTTGTAATAGAAATAGAGGATGTATTGCTGGCCAATACACAATTGGCTGGTGTTAAAGCGTCTAATTGTTTGAAAATATTCAATTTAATTTCTACGTTTTCTGTAGCTGCTTCAATAACCAAATCGGCATTGCTTACGCCTTCGGCAAGTTGGGTAAAGCATTTTATATTGGCCATTGCCTTGGCTTTATCGTCTTCGGTTAAAGAACCTTTGGCAATTTGGCGGTCCATGTTTTTTTGAATGGTAGCCATTGCTTTGTCGAGCATATCTTGCTTTACATCAATTAAGTTAACGGCATAACCGTTTTGTGCAAATACGTGTACAATGCCATTTCCCATTGTTCCACCACCAATAACTGCAATTTGTTTCATCGGGTGCAAATTTAGACAGAAATTGTGTGTTGACAAGCGCCAATAAATGAATTATCTTTGCATCCCCAATTTAGGGGAAATACGTTCGTATGAAATTATCTCAGTTTAAATTTGA
>CANKVM010000087.1 GCA_947487175.1 Flavobacteriales bacterium
AAAAACAAACAACTTTGTATTTACAAATACTTCTACAATTGCATCGCCTGGCAATATGTTGAAATGGTCTTGGGCTTGGGGTGATACAAAAACGGATACTGCTAAAAGCCCAACACATGTTTACACCACAGCCGGAAACTACAAAGTAATATTAACCATCACAACTGCAAATAATTGCACAGATACTGTTTCAAAAACCATAGTAGTAATACCTCGTGCAACATTGGGATTGGCAATCAACAATGCATCACAATGCTTAAAAAACAATAGTTTTACCTTTACTGGCTCAAATTCAAATGGAGCCGTAACCATTGCTTCATATTCTTGGAATTATGGAGATGCGTCTGCCGCATCAACGGGAAATCCCAGAACATATTCCTATGCCGCTGCTGGCACATATAAAGTTTCATTGACAACCACATCCACAGCAAGTTGTACAGATACAATTTCCAAGTATGTAATTGTGAATCCTAAGGCAACAGTTAGTTATACCGTAAACACCCGTAACCAATGTTTAACTGGAAACAGTTACACTTTTACTTCAACAAGTTCAGTTTCTTCAGGCACCATGACATATTCATGGAACTATGGCGATGCAAGTGCTGCTGTTACTGGAAGTCCTGTTACCAAATCATATGCTGCTGCGGGTCTTTTTAAAGTTATTTTAACTGCTACAACAAATAAGAACTGTATAGATACAGCCTCACAATTTATACGCGTATATCCTAAAGCTACGCGAAGCTTTACCGTAAACAATGTAAAACAATGCTTTAAAAATAATAACTTTACAACTACCAATTCCTCGAGCATTGTGTCACCTGGCAATATGCTAAAGTGGTCTTGGGATTGGGGCGACTCCAACACCGATACTGCAAAAAGTCCCTCACATAAATATTCTGCCGAAGGAATTTATAAAGCACTATTGACTATTACTTCAGCAAATGGTTGTAAAGACACCATTTCAAAATACCTTACTATATTGAATAAACTAAATATGGGATTTAGTATCAATACCCCAAATCAATGTTTAAGGAAAAATAGTTTTACATATACGTCCACTTCAACCATTAGTTCCGGAACTCTTACTTATACATGGAGTTATGGCGATGCAACTTTTGGAGTTGGCTCACCAGTAACAAAATCTTACACCAACCCCAATACTTACAAAGTTTTATTGACTGCAAACTCAAGTCAAGGTTGTACCGATACCCTATCTAAATTTGTTAAAGTATATCCCCAAACAACATTAAACATTGCAATCAATAAATTAAATCAATGTTTAAAAGGGAATTTATTTAACATAACCAATAATTCATCTACCGTTGCCCCAGGCAATCCTATAAAGTGGGATTGGGATTGGGGAGATGCAAAATACGACACAATAAAAGCGCCAACGCATAAATATCTCAAAGAAGGTATTTATGCCCTAAGGTTACAGACTACCACCGCCAATGGATGTATTGATACCATCAGCAAATTACTCAGTGTATATCCCCAAACATCTGCATCATTTGCAATTAACAATGCTTCACAATGTATCAAAGGGAACGCATTTACTTTTACATCATTGAGCACCATTCCTTATGGAACAATTACTTATTCGTGGAACCTCGGAGATGGTGGTGCTTTGAAAACGGGATCTGTTGTTAATTATGCTTATTCATGGCCAAACAAATACAACATTACGTTTATAACACAAACCGACAAGAATTGTAAAGATACCGTTCTTGGTTTGGTAAATTTAAATCCCCAAACTGCTCCCAGTTTTACACTCAATCAAGCCAAACAATGTTTCAAAGGCAATAGTTTCGTTTTGAAAAGTACAAGTTCTATTTCAAAAGGATTGATTAAAAAACACACATGGTCTTTGGGGGATGGTTATTCAACTTCCGGATCTTCTTTAACCTACAAATACAATGGCCCAGGTCAATACAATTTACAGTTATTTACAACTTCAGATAGTGGCTGTCGTGATACCGCATTGCAAGTTGTGAATATCTATCCTCAAACCAATATCGACGCAGTTGTAGATAAAGACATACAGTGTTTCAAAGGTAACAAATTTGGATTTTCAGACCTGTCGTATATTTCATCAGGATCAATAAGTCAATACACTTGGCTTTTCGGAGATGGTGGTATTTCAATTACTAAAAATCCATCTTATTCTTATAATAACTTTGGAATATACAATGTTACCCATATTACCCAAACGAATTTCGGCTGTTTAGATACCATTGTAAAACAAGTAACAATTAATGCTACACCATTGGTTAATGTTTACCCGAATCTCAAACAGCAGTGTTTAAAAAACAACTTATTCATTTTTGCCAATAAAACAACACTGGCAACAGGTAAGATGACGCAGCGTTGGTTTTATGGTGATGGCCAAATGGATACAAGTTACCAAGGCCAACATACTTATTTCAATGATGGTATTTTCAATATGATGATGGTTGCATATTCGTCTGAATTTTGTACTGACACATTTAAATCTATAATGGATGTTAAACCGATGCCCGTTGCCAACTTTAACTTTGGATCTGTTTGCGAAAAAAACAACCTAGATTTCACAAATTTAAGTTCAATTAAATCCGGAAAAATAACCGCCAACAATTGGTATTTCGGAGATGGCAAAATTGCATTCACCCAAAATGCATCACATACCTATAATTTAGCAAAAGTTTATCCAACATTGCTTGTGGTTGTTTCAGAATTTGGTTGCCAAGATTCTGTAATCAAAGATGTTCGGGTTGACAAATTGCCAACTATTAAATTCTTGTATCAAGATACTTGCTTCGGAAATATTACCAAATTCAAAAGCATAAGCCAATCAGGATCAGGGGGTATTGCATCTGAAGTATGGCGATTCTCAAACGGAAACATTGTAAATGCAACCTCTGCCACTCAGAAATTTTCTAAAGCAGGCAATAACGGATTTACACTATATGTCTTAAATTCATCTAACTGCTTAGATTCCTTGAGCTATTCAATTACCATTGAAAATCCTCCAGTTTCGGATTTTATTTGGGATAAAAACTGCGTGTCAAGACCTGTTGAATTCCTTGACAATTCTACTACTGACTATGGTACCATAACGAATCATTTTTGGAATGTTGGGGGACTTGCAAAAGGGAATGCCAATAAGATTACATATACATTCCAAAACAGTGGAACATTCCCTGTAACTTTAATTACACGAAATAACTTTGGTTGCTACGATACATTATCCAAAAACATCATTTTGTTGCCAAAAGTTGTTGCTAATTTTAGCTATACCCCAAACCGTCAAGAAATGTTGGAAGATGTGCTCTTTAAAAACCTATCACAAAATGCAACTAATTACGATTGGGATTTCGGCGATAATGACATTTCAAACCTATCTGATCCAGTTCATCAATACCCACTTGGTGGTGATTATAAAGTTACATTAATTGCCAGTAACGCCGATGGTTGTCCTGACACAATCACCAAACCCATCCACATCAAAAACAAAGCCTTGTATTGGGTTCCAAATGCATTTACTCCAAGAAAGACTGAAAATATGAACGATAAATTTGGATTGGAAACACCATTGCAAATTCATAGATTTTCAATGCTTATTTACAACCGTTGGGGTGAAGTTATATTCAGGTCAAATGATGTTGCAGACCGCTGGGATGGCACCGTAAACGGTGAATTTGTAATGTCTGATGTGTATAGTTACATCATCACTTTCTACGATATTGATGGTTACATTTTCAAATACAATGGCATTGTAACCTTATTGGATTAAAGCAGTTTTGGATTGGTTGGTTGTGTTGGAATTTTTAATTTGGTGTTTGTTTTATCTAAAAATGCAAATCTTCAATAAAAGGGTTTGGGTGAAACCGTAATTATTTTATTATTGTCAATTATTATATATATTGCGTTTTATAAATTAGAAAAACATGAAAAAACAAAATTTAATAATCGGAACATTATGCGCAATTTTTTTTGGCGCAACATTAAACGTAAATGCCCAATTTGAATTAGGAAGAAAAATGGTAGGCCTAAACATGATGTACAATTCTACTGAGGATGCTAAAGGGGGAACACCCAATCCCGATAAAAATAGTGCTTCTATAATTAATCCTAAATTTGAATATTTTTTCAAACAAAATACTTCATTTGGTGTTGGATTTTTATTACTAAATGGAAGTAGTGAAAGGGATGGATTCAATGGTAAAATAAATGAAAAAATGTCTGGATTGGGCTTGTTAATAGGTTCGAGAATTTATTCTGCCAGCGATAGTCGATTTAGGTTTTATGCGAATCCGCAATTAGGATTTTTATCCATGAATCAAGAGTCTGAAGAGTTTTTTGGTTCTATTTCTCAAAGTAAGTCAACTTCAAAATCAACTAATTTAAGCGCAACGCTTGGTGGTGGGTTTACCTATATGTTGAACAATCATTGGGGCTTGGATTTGGGTATTGGTAATTTAATTAGTTTCACTTCAACTAATACAGAATCAAAACAAGACGGTTCTGCAGATACAGATATTAGAAAATCACTTAATTTCTCTATGGCACCTCTAGATTTGGGATCATTTAGTTTTGGAATCAACTATTTCTTTTAATCAAATTATTTAATTAAAGGAAAGAGTGGCTGACGTCACTCTTTTTTTTTGCAATAAATTCCTGTTTCTTTCGTTATGAAATTATATGCGAAAGCTTTTTCCTTTGATATTGACTTTAATTTCAATGAATTGCAGTTCATGCGGCATTCGAAATTATTATGAGTTGAAAGGCATAGAGGCAGATATTTTGGCGGAGAAGAAAAAGTCACTCAGCATCATTAAAAAATGGCACCAAGAGAATAACAGAAATAAAGTTGTAAAAGATAGTCTTGCTTACTACAAGCGTTTGTTGGATCCTGAAATTTGAAGAAATGATGAAATGGTTTGGTTTATTTATTTTGTTATTAGAGAGCTGCGTAACCTCTGAAATGGTTGTTGATAAGCGCGTTGAACTGAAAACATTAAAAGAAGAGAATGTGACTGTTAAAAATGAAGTTTCTAATTTTAAAAAACAGCATACAATTTTGATGGATTCTTTGAGTAACGTTAAACAAAAATTAAGTGCAAAAATTGCAAACGACAAAAGCATATTGCCTTATCTGAAATTTAAAGCAGATTCGGTTTTAATCATGAAATGCAAGTTTGCCAATGATGTAGAGAAAGATGTATACATTTATCTGAATTATGCGAGAACCAGGCCAAAGGAGTTTTGTGAGAAATTTGTCATTCCCAATTGGAATAAAAAAAATGCATATGAAAATAGTTTGGTGAAAACAATGATGTCGCTAAAACCAATGGGAACATTGTTGCCAAACAAAGATTTATATTCATCTGCTGAATGCCATGCAACCGTTTCTGGCGAGTTAGGTTTTGTAGGACATACGAGAAGTGTAAATCCAAAAACCAAGAAAAAATGCGACGAGATTTTCAGTGGTGAATGTATTTCTTATGGGATGAATGAAGGACTTTCAATTTTGTTGCAATTGTTAATTGACGAGGGAGTGCCAAGTTTAGGTCACCGACATATTTGTTTTTCTGGGGGATATGAAGAGGTGGGAATATCCCTCAAAAAGCACAAAAGATACGAGGTCAATTGCGTGTTAGATTTCCGTTAATTTGCTTATTTTTGTGTATGAAACAAATTCTCACATTGAAATCTCTCAGATTCATCATCATATTATTGCTAACATTCACTGCAAAAAATTCATTTGCGCAAACAGATGTTGATGGACTCATGATGGGCAAAAAGAACCTCTGTGGTGGATTGGTTTATGGCTATGGTTCTTGGACAAATTATTGGGAGGGACAAAATTTACGGATCAATGAAAATCTAGGTACAGTAAGTTCTCAATCGGCTTGGGCAATGGCAAACTACGGAATCACAGATAAAATTAATTTTATTGCCATGGCACCGTACATATCAAACAAAGCATCTGCAGGCACTCTAATTGGCAATCAAGGGATGCAAGATTTATCCATGCTTTTAAAATGGGAATTCTTTGGCAAAGCATTTGGTAAAAACTATGTGAGCTTACTTGCGTTTGCAGGATATTCCACCCCATTAACCAATTATGTTGCGGATTATTTGCCCCTTTCAATTGGCATGCAAAGCAATAATACCATGGGTAAAATCATGCTCGATGTTCAACGTGGAAAATGGTTTGCAACCGCTTCTACAAATATGATTTACAGAAGCAATGTTACCATCGACAGAGATGCCTACTACACCACCAAAATGATTTATAGCAACCAAGTTGAAATGCCATCACTTATGGGGTATAACGTAAGACTAGGATATAGAAAAGATGCAGATCTTGTTCTCGAAGCAGTTTTGGATGGATTCAATACAATTGGCGGTTACGACATGCGTAAAAACGAAATGCCATTCTTGAGCAACAAAATGGATGCTACCAGAATTGGCTTCAATGTTAAAATCCCAATCCCAATAATAAACGGACTCAGTTTTACTGGAAATACTATGTATACAATTGCAGGACGCAATATGGGTAAATCAACCATGTTCATGGCTGGAATTTTGTATCAAACTGATTTTACCAAAACAACAAATTAATTATCATGAAGTTTATCAAAACCATTTTCGCAACATTCACAATCATTTACATCTTGTTTTCCTGCGAAAAAACAGAACTTGCTAACAACATAAATTATCAGGCTTTGAATCCCCTCAACGCCGATACTGCTGCAGGAAATTGGAAACCCATTCTCCTAACAAAAGCAAACGAAATAGCACTCAATGCGCCAATTGCAACTACTTTAGCCGATTTTAAATTGGAATTATTAGAAATAAAAAGTTGGCAAAACAACATTTCCTCTGCTGAAGAAGAATCTCTAAAATACTGGAGTGCCGGCACAATACTCCGTTGGAATGAAATCATGAGAGAACTGGTTGCAAAGTATAACCTTCCTCCATATCAAAATGCGGATGGAACCTACCCGATACCAAGTTCAGCCAATCCTTTGGCATACCCATTTTTCCCCTTTTCAAACCCACCATACGCGGCAAGAGCTTATGCTTATTTATCTGCTGCCCAATACGATGCAATGGTTTCTGCATATTATTACAAGAGTTTATATAAAAGACCACGTCCTTCGGTTGTTGATCCTACTATTAAAGAACTCATTCCTGTAACCAAAGATTACGCTTATCCTAGCGAAGAAGCTGTTGCAGCAGGTGCTTCTGCGGCTATTCTTACGTTAATGTTTCCTGGAGAACAAGAGTATATTCAACAAAAGCTCACCGAATGCAAAAACTACCGCATTCTTGCAGGTGCCAACACCCGCAGCGATGTGGAAGCTGGTGCAACTTTAGGTAAAGCGGTTGCGGCCAAATTTATTGACAGAGCCAGAATTGACAGAGCGGGCAAGTCAGTTGGCACACCAACCGATTGGGCCAATTTGGTTACCAACACCGAAAAGAAAGGCGAAGTGGCTTGGCTAAGTCAAGAAAGTCCAAAAAGACCACCCATGTTGCCTCTTTTTGGCAAAACCATTGGATTTTTGGTAGATACCATTGAAGTTGTGAACGGACGTCCTTCCCCACCCCCTTCTACCAATTCAGAGCAATTCAAGAAAGAACTCGAAGAGGTTTTATACTACAGTCAAAATCCAACCAGAGAACGCATAAAAATTGTTCATTTTTGGGGGGACGGAGCAGGCACTTACACGCCTCCTGGCCATTGGAATGCCATTGCTTGTAGAGATTTCATATCCCTCAAAATAAGCGAAGCCCGTTGGGCTAGAAACTTGGCCCTGTTAAACATGAGCATGTTTGACGCAGCCATTTGCTGTTGGGATGCCAAATACTTTTATTTTAATCCACGTCCATCTCAAATGGATCCAAATTGCAAAACGCTAACAGGACTTCCTAACTTCCCAGCATATGTTAGCGGACATAGTACCTTCAGTGGCGCAGCTGCCACCATTTTGGGACATCTCAACGCCACAAGATCAAACGATTACATTTCAATGGCAGATGAAGCCAGCAAAAGTCGTTTGTATGGAGCAATCCACTACCGCAGCGACATCGAGGTAGGCATGCAAATGGGCAAAGCCATTGGCCAAAAAGCAATTATGCGCGCCAAAACGGATGGTGCTGAGTAAACTATAGATCAATCAAATACAATAAATGGGTTTCTTTAAGGTTCCAAATTGGCACCTTAAAGAATAGTTAAACGAATTGCATTTGATATATTTATCATACCCAAACTTGAGGTTCCAAATTGGCACCGCAAGTTTGGAAGAAAAGTAAAACTCAAATTATTTCCCTAAGAGCAAATGAGATAATCAATGTAAAAGCAATTCATATTCAAACACATAGCAGATTTTTAAAGTAGTTATTGTGAGTTAATATTGCGGATTTTGCAAATCTTTCACACCCTGTTTTAATGCAGTTTTTTCGGATTTTGATTTAACTTAAATAATTTCACATTTTAATGAGGGATAATTATAGCTATAATTAATCATATTTTGTATGCATTTAGAAATGAGTCAAATTGAAAATAAAATATACACCATAAGAGGTGTTCAAATAATGTTAGACAGTGATTTGGCTTGGTTGTATCAAACAGAAACAAAGTATATCAATAGGGCAATTATAAGAAACCAAAATAGGTTTCCAATTGAATTTGCATTCCAACTTACTGAAGATGAATGGGATGCTTTAAGGTGCCAAATTGGCACCTTAAAGCATAAAGCTGGAACAGGTCAACATAGAAAGTACTTACCAATAGTATTTACAGAACAAGGAGTTTCAATGATGTCGGCATTATTAAATTCAGACAGCGCCATAGAGGTGAGCATTCAAATCATGAAGGCGTTTGTTGCAATGCGCAAAACATTGGGTCAATTGCATAGTGTAATTCAGCGGTTAGAAAGTGTTGAAGTCAATCAATTGCGAAGCGACAACAAACTAGAACAGGTATTGAAAGCTCTTGAAAAAGAAATTAAACCACAACAAGGTATTTTTTTCGAAGGACAATTATTCGATGCACATGTGTTTGTAAGTCAATTAATAAAACAAGCAAATGAAAGTTTAATATTGATTGACAATTATATAGATGAAACCACTTTGTTATTGTTGAGTAAACGAAATCCAACCGTCCATTGTAAAATTTATACTAGAAGTAATGCTGCGTTAAAAAAAGACTTAGAAAAACATAACATACAATACCCCATTATTCATATGGACGAAAATCGTTCTAGCCATGATCGCTTTTTAATAATTGACAATATTCAGCTTTTTCATATTGGCGCATCAATTAAAGACCTTGGAAATAAGTGCTTTGCATTTAGCAGAATGGATCAATTATTACC
>CANKVM010000088.1 GCA_947487175.1 Flavobacteriales bacterium
CATTTTTAAAGAATTGGGATGGCCTTATTCTTTGGTTTATGGGTTCAAAATTATACCCAAATTTATCAGAAATAAAGTTTATTCTTGGGTTGCAAAAAACCGATATAGGTGGTTTGGAACGTGTAAGTTAAATGGATAATTTCAAAAATTAAGTGAGTATGAATTAACCTTAAAAAAAATGAAGGATTTAAATATTTAGAATAAACAGATAAATCCTTCAGTAATTTTCTCTCGAGGTATATTATTTTTGAATAATCATTTTTTTCACCAGATTACCTTTATTCGTAAATATTCGTACAAAATAAACACCATTTGATAAGTCTAACGAACTAATTGTTAACCTACTTTGATTGTTTAAATTAATATCTAGAACAGTAGCACCTGTTAAATTGGTAACTGTAATATGAGACATTCCAATTATAGATTCAATGTTGAATTTTTCATTTGAGGGATTAGGGAATAATTTCACATCCTTGTCTTCTAATTTGTCAATAAACACTTCTCTAAATATTGCATCTTGAACTCCTGTTCTTCGAACATTACCTTGGAAAGTACCCCAAATTGGCTTGGTGATTTTATTTAATTTACGTTTGGTAATATTTGATTTAATAGAACCTACACTTGCATCTAAATTCAAATCATAAAACGACATGAATTTGCCATTTTGGGTTCCAACATACGTAGCACCATTATAATGAACCAAATGCGAAGTTATTGGGTCTTTACCATTGTATTTCCATTGTAAAATCAAAGCTGAATCCAAACAAAATAGTTCACCCTTCGTATTTGCGACATATATTAAACTCTGATCAGAAATTGAAGGGGTTGAAATAATAGATGCTCCGGTATTAAATGAGTTTATTGTATCACCATTTGAGGATTTTATTTTTACAATTCTTCCATCAGAACAGCATACAAAAATATTGCCATAAGCATCTAAAACAGGTGAAGTTGTTATTTTTTTACCAACCTTGGTGGACCAAACAACGTTCACCTTATTTATTGTATCTAAATTCAATTTTAATAATTTCCCATTTGCTGTTCCTACAATAATTCTTTCAGAAGTGTCAATTGCAGGAGCTAAATAAATAGAATCACCGGTTGCATATTTCCATGTTGGAGCACTGCCTGTTTTTGGCAAATAACTATATGTTACATCAAAGCCATATAGTTTACCTGATAAGTCAGTAAAAATCAACTTTCTTCCGGCAGATATAACGGCAGGTGCACTTATAGGCGCGTCGGACGTGAAATCCCATTTCATTCTACAATTATTATCCAAATCAATTGCGAAAAACTTCCTATTTGAAACACCTAAATACAATCGATTTAATACAGAGTCAAAAGTTGGAGTAACTTGACTAATAGCACCTAAATTAATTTCATTGCACAATGGTGCCCCAGTATAACTGAAGCTATTGACTAAAGGTCCATTCGTAATAAACAAATTGCCTTGGAAATCCAAAGTGGGAGTATTTCTTATCCGCTGAGTAACTAATAAATTAAAGTCAATTGTTCCATTAGTATCAAGTTTAACAACCTCACCATAATTGAACGAATTTAAACTGGTATCTGCAACGTATATGGAATTTTCATTATACATTGTTATGCCTGATGTTATACCTGCCCTAAATTGCTTTTGGAAGGCCATAAGCGATACATTAAATGTTGTGGTGTCTGAAGCCAAATCATTGTCAATTACTACTGCCATTACTTTTGTAGTACCTTGATGAAACTTGTAAGCTAAAAATGTGTCAACCTTTACTTTTACCCCATCAATATACCATAGTGTAGAATCAATTTTGCCATCTTTATCAAAAGCTTTTTCTTGACTAAATACAACTTTGAATCGTGTATTTCTTCCAACATTGGTAATTATGGTATCTTTAATTTTACTTACGTTTGGTTTGATATTAAATGTGAATGCATCTTTTATTGAGCTTAATTCACTCTCTACAAATTGATTATTCACAGCACTGATCCAATAATAATATCTCTTAAAATTGACTAATCCAGAATCTAAGTAACTGTAAGAATTTTTACCTTTTATAGAAGTTACTCTGTTAACTAAAGCTGGATTCAAAGTATTATCACTTCTATATATGCGATATTCTTTAATGTTTTGCGTATCTGATTTTAACCAATAAATATTAATTTTCTTATTGGCTGCTATCAAAGTATCGATTGAAGGTTTAAATAATTTTGTTTGAAAATACCAAGCGTTAGACCACTTCGATAAACCGATAGAATCTTTACTTCTTACTCTCCAATAATAATTATAATTAAATCTATTAAGAGCAAGTTGAATCGAATCTAAAATTAAAGTTTGATCTATAATTGGCGTTTTAAAGCTATCTTCATATGCCAATTGTATTTGATATTTGGTTGCATATTTTTCCTTTGACCAATTAAACACCCTTGACAATTCAGATTTTTTAAGTGTGTCGGTAGGTGTAATTAAAGTTGGGTAATTTAAAATTGCCGCCCTTCTTTCGTTGCTATATTCACTTTCAATGAATTGTTTATTTATAGTTTTAATTCGATAATAATACAAATTACCAAGTTCAACTGTTAAATCTGTGTATTGTTTAGTTGGTAAATAAACAGAGTCAATTAGTGTGGTAGGAGATTGGAAAGTATCTCTATAAATATAAAAACCTAGTATGTTGTTTAAATTCGTCGTATCTGATAAATTCCATGATACTTTAGCTTGTTTGTGCGAAGTAGTTATACCCAAAATATTTGGGATTTGAATTTCAGTTTGGAATTTAAATGTATCGCTCCAGTTACTAGAACCAACAGAATCAAGTGATTTAATTCGCCAATAATAGTTAGTATTCTTTAATAATCCGGATAAACTATTTGGAGAATTTGATACAGTAACATCCCTCACAATTGAAGAGAATAATTTATCTATTGATACTTGTATTTTGTAATTCTGTGTAAACTTAGAGTTTTGCCAAGTCAAACTTGTATTTACACTAATTTGCGAACTCGAATTTAATGGCGTAGACAAAATAGGATGTTCCAATAAATTCACACCTCTTGTAACTGATTGAATACCCTTAATAAATTGTTTGTTATATGCAATAATTGAATAATAATATCGGGTAGCGGTAAATAAAGGCGTGTCAATGTAATTGCGTTTCCAACTTTGTAAACTATCAATAATTTTAGTAGGATTGTTAATTGTATCTCTTAAAATATAAAATCCTTTTAAATTATTCGTATCATTTATAGTCCATGTTAAATAAGTTTTTTTGTATGACGAATTTAACTTCGTAATCACCGGAGTTTGAACCAATGTTTGGAATTTTGCAATTTTCGACCAAGAACCAATACTCAAGGAATCTTCACAGCGTACTCTCCAATAATAATAATTGCTATATTTTAGATTATTCAATTGAATTGAATCTAAAGTAGTATATGTTGAATTTAAAGGTGAAGTAAATGCAGAATCTAATGAAACTTCGTATTTAACTTTAGTAGCATATTTTGATTTTCTCCAAACTATTTTTGGTGATCGAATAATACTCACTGAATTATTTTTCGGAGAAATTAATACCGGATAATCTAATACGCTAATAACTCTTTCATTAGAGAACACGCTTAAAACTCTTTCATTATTAACGGCTTTAACTCTATAGTAATATTTATTATTTCTTGATACCTTATTGTCGGTATAGCTTGTATATTGTTTACTCACACTATCAATTAATACCGAAGCATTTATCAAGGTATCTCGATAAATATAATATTTGGCAATATTAAATGTATCTGAAACATTCCAACTAAGCGTTGATGTCTTGTCAACACTGTTAATGCTTAAAATGTTAGGCTTTGGAACAAGGGTTTGGAACTTGTTTGTTTTACTCCAATTGCCATAACCTAATGAATCGGTAGATCTTAAGCGCCAATAATAAGTTCTATTTACAGCTGCACTTGACAAGAAAACAGAGTCGAAAGTTTGATGTTTTGAAAGGATTGTAGTTTTGAAATTACTATCGTTATAGGCAACCTGAATATCAGAGAATTGAGCCTGTATAGGTTTTTCCCATTTGAGTAATTGATTTAAAACTAAAGAATTACTTAGGTTAGTTGGGGAAACAAATGAAGGTGGAACTAATATATTCGCAGCTTTAGTATTCGAAAAATCACTTAGTACATATTGTTTGTTTACAAGTTTTATTTTGTAAAAATATCTTTTTCCTTCTTTGATTGTGGAATCTGAATATGTTCTTATCGTACTTGAGACACTATCAATTAAAGTTGAATTTGCAATACTTGAATCTCTATAAATGTAAAATTTATTGATGTTTGTAGTATCCGTGATTTTCCAAAACAATTTAGCCACTTTTGGCCTTGTTGCAATCGAATCTAATTTTGCTGTTTGTGGAAGAGTCTGAAATTTAAATGAAGTGCTATAAAAACTTCTACCAAAACTATCTTTTGAATAAACTCTCCAATAGTATGTTGTGTTTAATGACAATCCAGTTAAAATTAATGTGTCTTTTACCTGTGTTTTGTCAGAAATTACGGTAGAGAAATTTGCAAATTTAGAAAGTTGAACTCTCGCAAATTGGGCAGTCTTGGTTTTTTTCCATACGAGATTTAAATTTACCGCTTGTCTGAATATATTATTCGCTGGTGAAACTAAATTAGGTACGGATAGCATATTAAATCTAACAAGATTTGATATGCCAATACCAGCGAAATTTTGGCTCAAATTGATACCGTAACGTTTCCCGATAGAAAGTTTTGTGGTTTTGTAAACATATGCTGATTTAGCAGTATTTATCGTTACAGAATCTTTTAAAACCATTGTATTTAACGAATCATAAAAATTTAATAAAATCTTAGTTCCTTTATTAAGCGTATTTACAGTATAGTATATAATTGCAGAGTCACCAAATGTTCTCGCACTATCCACAAAAGGACATGGGAAGGCATTAATGTTTTCAAATGCACCAATATCTGGATTAGAACCAGCTGGGTTTGGTCTTGGTTTATTAATAATATCAAATTTTGGAGCAAATATTGTATCATTATTTAAAATACATGAATTTACACCCATTCCAATCAATGGACTATTATTAGATAATAAATAGTTAAAAGAATTGGGATTTATAAAATTTGGATTTAAATCAAATATTGTATTCGTTTTTCCGGTATCTAAAGTTGTATTTGATAATAGTTCAATTGAATTTTTTCCGCCTGAAATAATAGAATTTTGAACACCAATATAGGTAGCTGGATTATGATTATTTATCTCAATTTGTTTTCCGGAATAATTAGATTGAAGTATAGAATTGACAATATTAATTTTTGTGGAGGTACTATTATTATACAATACCCTAACTGGAGCAGCCTTGTTAGAAATCAATGTGGAATTTATGATATTAAATCCATTTTTATTATTCATTATACCTATACAAGGCACATCACCATTATTATATATCAGTGCATTCTTCAATGTTGTAGTTCCTAAATCAGAAACAAAAACTGCATTTTTCAAATTTGTATTATTTCGAATAGTCAAATTATTGAAATTAGAATTTGAACCCCAACTTGTAACATAAATTAGCGCGCCATTTCCATCATGATTTTCTACTAAAATATTGTTTGCATCAACATTACAATAGCCAGCAACAATTATTGCTGAGCCAATAGCGTAATATGCTTTATTGTTGTAAAATTTAAGATCATTAATTTTTAAGGCTGAAGAATTATCAATATACAAACCGGCATATCCATTGGTAATTGAAAAGCCTTGCAAAACTGATTTTGCTGTTTCTCTTTGATTTACATCTACAACATTACCTTTGTTACTGCCATTTATTATGGTTTTTGTAATCAAAGAAGTATCCTTATTTAATTGATAAAGTGAAGAAATTAATATTGATTTTCCTGAGAAGTTAATATTTTCGAAATAAGTACCCTTAGTTACATAAATTGTATCAGTTTTAGAAATTGCCCTTGAAATAGCTTTTCCTATAGATTTAAGTGGCAAAGAAATCGACCCTATGAAATTATCTTTACCCGCAGTATCAACCCACCAAATATTGTTAGGTACGCCAGTTTTAATGACCGAATAAGCACTAGGAACTCCAACTGTATCAATGCAACGAATTGCATAATAGTATTTTTTCCAAGCGGTTAATCCAGTATCAAGAAAACTTAATTTAGATGTGGTATCTTTAATTATCTTTAAATTAGAGGTGCTCAAACCTCTGTAGACGCGATATTTCACTGGTTTCGATTTACTTGCCGCCCAAGTGATATAGTTTAAACGAGCTCCGTTTTGAACCAAAATTGAATCTGGCGCAGCAGGTGGGGTGTTTGGTTTTGCTGAAAGTTCATTGCTAAAACCACTTTCTAAACCAGAAGTAAGTACTCCTTTTATTCTATAATAGTACTTCGTTAAGTTCGTTAATCCACTATCTTTATAAGATAAATTAGTTGCACTTAGTGTGTCAACAATTAACCCAATTGTTGCAGTATCGCTAATAGGTTTGGTACTTCTATAAAGTTTGTATTTTTTAAGACCAGTAACAGTAGATTGGGAATATGTTATTGTGATTTTTTTATTATCCGGCTCTAAGTTAATAATATAAGGAGAAGCGAATGAATATTTACTTTCTATGGCACCCACATCTGGATTCGAGTTAATTGGAGAAGGAGACGATTTTCCGTAAAAATCCACTTTTGATAAGTATTTCCCTGTGGAACCAAACCCAATGAATCTGCCATAATTGGCAGGATTAAAAACAGAATTGGAATTCAATAAATCAACTCCATGATCGCGATTTATTGTATCATTATTAACCCAATTGACTTTGAAAGCACTGTTAAAACCTGTGATATTGTTATAAATTAAAAATCCAGGATTATAGGGTCTGTATATGAAATTGTTATAAAAATTAACAAAACAATATTGACTTGAATTAGGCATAAACGTAATATTATTTATGTTACCATCAATAATATTATTACGAATCATAACCGTACTATATGAACTATTAAAATTATTACTAATGTGTATCCCATTCTGTTTATTATTAACTATGGAATTCGAATTTATATAGACAGTATCCATGCTTGAGTAATTATTCGCGCCTACATAAATTGGAGTAATGAATTTATTCTCGACGAGAATGCAATTCCGCACAATACCGCAACTTCGACCTACGTAAATACAACCATTATAATAACTACTACTGGTAGAATAATCTGCTCCATTTTTTGTAAAAAAGCACCTGGAAACAGTAGGCAAACCGTAAGTTTTAGAGATTGGCGCCATATAGACAAGACCATTGGCCTCATTGTTTTCAAAAATACAACTATCAACAATTTGATTACCTTGCAAATAGATCAACCATTGTCCATTGGAGTAATTATTAATGAACTTATTGTTAGATATGGTAGATCCACTATAATTAGCAGTTGTGACAATTGCTCCGTAACTACAATTGGTGAATGTAAATCCTACAATTTGGTACTTCTTATTCCACCCAACAAAAGTTCTAACAAATGAGGTGGGATAAGAGTAGCCTGATATTTTTGAACCATCGAGGATAGTATTATCAATATTCAATTGTTCCGATTTATTAAATATCCAGAGAGATGCTAGTGTTATAGCTTTTCCAATTTTGATTTCATCATAATATATACCTTTATTCAGTACAATGGTGTCTCCATCAACAGCCGACAGCATGATGTCGTTAGGTGATTTTACCGGATTCCATTTAGCCCCTAAAGAATTAGACTTTCCGGCAGTATCAACCCACCAAATATTGTTAGGTACGCCAGTTTTAATGACCGAATATGCACTCGGAACCCCAACAGTATCTATACAGCGAATTGCATAATAGTATTTTTTCCAAGCGGTTAAACCAGTATCAAGAAAACTTGATTTTGATGTGGTATCTTTAATAACCTGCAGATTATTAGTTGATAGTCCGCGATAAACTCTATATTTTACGGGTTTGGATTTACTCGCATTCCAAGTAATATAATTAAAATGAGCTCCGTTTTGAACCAAAATTGAATCTGGCGTAGCAGGAGGGGTGTTTGGTATTGCAGAAAGTTCATTGCTGAAATTACTTTCTAAACCAGAAGTAAGTACTCCTTTTATTCTGTAATAATATTTGGTTAAATTATTTAATCCACTGTCTTTGAAAGATAAATTAGTTGCACTTAGGGTATCAACAATTAATCCGATAGTTGCAGTATCGCTAATTGTTTTTGTACTTCTATAAAGTTTATACTTTTTAAGACCAGTAACATTAGATTTCGAATAAGTCACCGTGATTTTTTTATTGCCACCTTCCGCATTAATCAGAGTAGGACATGGGAAACCTGCACTATTTTCAAATGCACCTAAATCAGGATTTGTGCCAGCTGGGTTTGGTCTTGGTTTATTGTTGAAATCTAGACTAGCATTTATCAATTTTCTTGATCCCCATTTGGTAATATTTCCACTCGCTTTACCAATTAATTCTGAAGAATTTAATAAAGAATAATCAAAGTTTTTTGGATCAGTAAATTTAGGTTCGATTTTGTTATTTGAAGATTTTTTAGAATACGATGTATCGTCAGTAGAACAGTATTGCATCCAATAATCGCCATTTAAAATGCCTTTATTATTGTTCCAAATGATACTATTATAGAACTGTATTCTACCAGGCCCTGCACCAGAACACTCTCTACTGAAATCTGCGTTATTATAAAATACACAATGATTAAAAATAACTCCAGTATTGTTATTGGTATCTTTATAACAGGCATTTACAATAACTCCCGGGTTGTCTACAAATAGACAATTTTCATATGTCATTCCATCGTAAGAATTTGTAACTATCCCGTCCATGTTTTTTCCAGAGGCTGTGAAAATCATATTTCGCACAAATGCTTTTATAGCACCATTAACACTTACACATCTTGAATCATTTGCATTCCTTACCATAAAACCTCCAATTTGACAAGTAGCAGGCTCATTATTTTCGAATTTAATGACCGGAGAATAAATGCTCCTTGGCTCTAATATTGTTTTCTTAGGTCCATTTTTTGAAAGAAGGACAATGTTTTTACCATTGAAATTCATGTTGCAATAGTATAATCCGCTGTTTACAAAAACCGTATCATGAAAATTCGATTTGGCAATAGCTAAACCAGTTTCAATATTTTTCAATGGTGACCAAGATGCACCAACATTATTGTCATTCCCAGCTGTATCAACCCACCAAATATTGTTAGGTACGCCAACTTTTATTGTACTGTATTCACTCGGTAC
>CANKVM010000089.1 GCA_947487175.1 Flavobacteriales bacterium
AGTTGTCTTTCGAATTGTTTGTGTGCCCAAGTTCTAAAGGATTTATATCCCCCAATTAAAATATAAGGATAAAATCCGCCCCATCCATAAATGGTGGAACTAATTTGGCTGCGAAGACCGCCTCTCCAACAATAAAAAAGAATGGGTTTGCCTAGATTTTCAATTTCACGGTATTGTCTAAAAAGCGATTGCATTTTAGAACCAACCAATTCTAACCCAAGTGCAACAGCTTCTTCTCTGCCTTGCTGTTTATAACAAGTACCAACAAGAATGCGGTGCTCATTAGAAAGTAATGGAATGTTTATGGCTCCTGGAAAATGAGCCTTTTCAAATTCAGATTCGCTGCGAACATCAACCCATTGAAAATTTGACTTATTGCTGAGTGCATTTTCAATTTGAATGGGTTTGACTGACATTGTTATTCTATAATTTCTAGAACTGAGCGATAAGCAAGAACTTTATTGCCATATTTTTCGAGTGTTTTGGCTTGTAATCCAGGGCCAAATTCACTTCTATAGCGTTCTAAGGTTTCAATGCTATCGCAAGTATATTGAATGGCATAATTGATACCTTCATCGTCGGTTTCGGGATTATGCAATTTCAATATTTTATTTTCAACAAAGCAACCTGTAGCCATTACCTCTGGAATGTGAACGGTTTTCATCCATTCAAGCCATTCATTGGCCATAGGGTTTTCTACATTACAAGTTACGTTGTAAACAATCATATTGCTTTTACTCGAATATGGAAGCTTTCCATAATTAGGTTAGCCAATAATTTTTTGCTAGCAGTTTCTGCAGTTGCAGTTGCTTCGGCTTCGTTTGCAGCTTCAATTTCCATTGTAATGAATTTTCCAACACAAACTTCGTTTACATTGTTTAATCCAATTGATGGCATACTGTGTGTTACCGCTTTACCTTGAGGGTCTAAAAGACCTTTTTTTGGAAGAATTTCGATTTCTGCTAAGAATTTCACAATGCAAAAATACCTAAAATTCGCCGTTTCAATGTAATTTAGCGAAAATTTATGAAACGATTTTCAAATGTTTTTTTAATTGTATTGGGTTTAATGGCCCTGCTCATCTTTTTTGGATGGTTTTTTTATCAAAAAACTGCCAATTCCGAAACCAAATTGAATGCAACAGACACAACTAAAGTTTTAAAAACCGAAGGATTGGTTTTGTCTGATTCTAATTTTGTTTTAAAACAAACAGAAAAGCCCAATATGCAAGTATTAGGAAAAAGTTATAAAGCAAAATATGAAGATTTGGCTAAATTGATTTCTCAAACGGCGGCTCCTTTAATGAATTATATTGCTCAAAATAAATTGATAATTACAGGATCAATTTTGAGTATCTATGACGAAATTCCTACAAATGATCACGAAATGGATATTTTTATTGGAATTCCAGTTAACAAAGAAGTGAAGTCATCTGAGTTTTTGTATCGAAATATTAACGGTGGTAAATTTCATAAGGTAACTGCCAATGTTGAATTGGGAAAAGGTGCTCAAATTTGGAATGCTGTTTCATCTAAATTAGCATTGAATGGAAATAAAATTACTTTTCCAATATTCGAATACCCGTCAGACGCCCGAAATAGTGAAATGACAACAGCAATTACCCAAGTTAATTTGCTCATTCCTATTAAATAATGAATATGGTTGTTCCCTCATATCTAAAAAAAGGTGATACCATAGCAATCATTGCACCTGCAAGATTTATTGAAGTATCTGAAATAAAGGCGTTTGAATTATGGGCCAATACAAATGGTTGGAACGTTGTTACAGCTCCTAATTTATTTGGAAAGTACAATCAGTTTTCTGGTTCCATTGATGAAAGGGTTTCAGATATTGAGTGGGCTTTAAAAAACGAGGATGTGAAGGCGGTTTTTTGTGCCAGAGGTGGTTATGGTTGCACGCAATTACTGGAGAGAATAAATGATTTTAATTTTGTACAAAACCCCAAATGGTGGATAGGATTTTCGGATATTACCACAATACATTTGACTTTGCAAAGTCAAGGCCTCGCTTCTATTCATGCTCCAATGGTTATGCAATTCAATTTGCAAAATGAATTCAATGAAACCAACCAAAGATATTTATTTAATGCACTAACTGGAAACACTATAAACATTGGCTTGAGAGATAATGAAATCTTAAATAAATCAAATTTTGAAGGACAACTTATAGGCGGTAATTTATCGCTGATTTTTGCACATGCTGGCATTTCCAAAATGAACAATCTTGGTAAAGTTCTTTTTATTGAAGATTTAGATGAGTATTTGTATCACATGGATAGGATGATTTGTTCATTGAAATTGGGTGGTGCTTTTGAGGGACTCAAAGCGTTGGTGGTAGGTTCGATGATGGAAATGAATGACAATGTCATTCCATTCGGTAAGAATGTAAAAGAAATTATTTTGGAGCATCTTGGGAATGAGGGATTTCCAATAATTTTTGATTTTCCATCAGGACATGATAAGGAAAATATTGCAATGAAGTTAGGAATGTATTGTACCTTTGAAGGCAATACATTTTCTCAAATTTAATTATTTTGATTACTAGTAAAACATATATCGCATTAACCAAGTTTGGAATAGTAGGCGGATTATCTTTTGTTATTGATATTTCTGTATATTATTTTTTAAGTCAGTTTTTACCAACTTCCATTGCCAAAAGCATTGGAATTTTGGTTGCAACTTATGTAAATTATCAACTCAATAAATATTGGACTTGGGGTCAAAAAGGTAATGATAAAGGAAGATTGGTGAAATATTTGGCTTTATATGCAATAAGTGGCATTACCAATGTTGGAACCAATGAATTGCTATTGCATTATTTACCAAATGCCGAATTCTCTATGAATTTAATTTTTCCCTCAAATGATGTAAAGCATTTGTTAAGTTTTAAAGTTGACAAAATTGCCGCGGTTTTAGGGGCTACCTTAATGGGTATGGTGATTAACTTTTTAGGACAGAAACTTTGGGTGTTTACAGAAAAAGATAAATAATCATTTTTTCTCTCTTTTCTAGCCTTAAATTTGTAACATTGTAAAACAACTGCTTTGGCAGTTTTAAAATATATATATGTCTTGTTCATCATGTGGTACTAAAAGTGGCGGTTGCGCACCCTCGGGGTGTCAGAGCAACGGAACTTGTGGAACAAGCGGCTGTAATGCATTAAACGTCTATGACTGGTTTAAAGACATGGATCTTCCAGATGGTTATAAACCATTTGATATTGTTGAAGTTAGATTCAAAGGCAGTCGCAAAGAGTTCTACAGGAACACTCATAATTTAGATTTATTCACCGGCGATTACGTTGTTTGTGAAGGTAGCTTGGGCTACGATATTGGAACTGTATCTGCAACAGGCGAAATTGTTCGTTTGCAGTTAAAGAAATATCGTGTTCGTGAAGATTCAGAAGAAATAGCTCCAATTCTTCGTGTTGCTAATGAAAAGGAAATGGAGAAATACGAAATTGCCAAGGCAAAAGAAAATGCAACGCTTGAAAAAGCCCGCACAATTTCTTTTGAATTGAATTTGGCAATGAAAATTTCTGATATCGAATTTCAAGGAGATGGAAGAAAAGTAATATTCTTCTACACCGCGGAAACTCGTGTAGATTTTAGAGAACTTATCAAGCGTTACGCCGATGAGTTTAAAGTAAAAATTGAAATGCGCCATATCAGTTACCGTGAAGAAGCTTCACGCTTGGGTGGTATTGGTGTTTGTGGTAGAGAATTATGTTGCTCTAGTTGGTTAACCGACTATAAGCAAGTAAATACGGGTGCGGCTCGTTCTCAGAATTTAAGTATAAACATGGAAAAATTGGCCGGTCAGTGCGGTCGTTTAAAATGTTGCTTAAATTTTGAATTGGACATGTATTTAGAAGCAACTGAAGCTTTTCCAAAAGCGAAAATTGTGAAAATTGATACTGTTACCGGTGTTGCTTATGCAAAGAAAACAGATATCCTAAAGCAACTTATTTGGTTCTCTTACGATGATAATCCTGCCTGGGTTCCATTGCCAGTTGCCTTGGTAAATGAGTGTATGGAGTCAAATAAAAATGGAGTTCAAAGTGCTACATTAACCGATTTGGCGCCTGCAAATGAAATTTTAGATAAAATTATTGCCGATGAAAAAGCAAATGGCTTTATTGATAATGCCGAATTATTGAAGGATAATGAATTTGAAGGATTAAAGAAGTTAGATTTAAAAGGTCCTAGAAACAACAATAATCGCAATAGAAATAACAATAACAAGAGGGAAGGAGGCAATGCTCCTCAAAATAGACCAAATAATAACAGGCCTGGATTTAATAACAATAAACCAAATAACAATCGTCCGGTTAGTAACAATGCTGCGCCGAATGCTGAAGGTGCTGTTATTAATACGCCTAAACCAAATTCAAACCCTCAAAATCCTAATCAACCAAATAGGAATCCTAATAGCAAATTCAAGAAACCTTACAATAAAAATAAAGGTCCTAGAAACAATGAAGGTGCCAATAATGCTGGAGGAAATACACCTCCAAGTGCTCCTCCAGAACCATAATTAGAAAATGTTTATAACAAAAAAGGCGCCATCGGCGCCTTTTTTGTTATTCTTTCATTTTACGTTTCATCTTCTTTTCTCTTTTATCCATTTTGTCAGAAACTATTTTAAATTGTTCTGGTGTTAAAATAGATTGAAGATTCGTTTTATGTGATTCTTTTAATTGTTTGCCTTTTTGTCGATTCTCTGTTTGCATATTTTCTCTTTCTTTAACGAAATTGAGATTTGCTTCTTTTACTTTTAAAACCTGTGCCTCAGTTAAATTCAAGGATTTGTTCATTTTCGCAGTCATTTTATCTGCCTTTTGCTCCGTAGTTAAACCATTTTTCTTTTTCTCAGACTGCGCGTTAACCATTCCAGTTAATCCAACTAACGCAATTAAAATCATTAATTTTTTCATATATATAACACTAGTTATTCATATAACGCAATGAATACAGAAATGTTACAATTTTTTAGGATTAAATAATTAAGCCAAAAAAATAGCCCTGCTAACAGGGCTATTTTTTTAATATGACAAATACATGCTTTTTTGCTTGTAGAGCTCTCTAAATTGAGGATCTTTTAAGTCTTTAATAAATAGTATGGATTCTCCAGTACTCTTCATTTCTGGGCCTAATTCTCTATTTACATTAGGGAATTTATCAAAGCTAAATACCGGTTGTTTAATTGCCCAACCTGCTGGTCTCTCCGAAATTTTAAAATCGGTTACTTTGTTCACACCCAACATTACTTTCATTGCCATATTTACATATGGAACGTCGTAGGCTTTGCAAATGAATGGAACCGTTCTAGAAGCTCTAGGGTTCGCTTCAATCACATATACTTTTTCTTCTTTTATGGCAAATTGAATGTTTAACAAACCAACTACTTTCAAAGATTTTGCAATCATTTCGGTGTACTCAGTCATTTGATTGAGCACATTTTCACTCAAATTAAATGGAGGTAAAACCGCACTGCTATCGCCACTATGAATTCCCGCAGGTTCAATGTGCTCCATCATTCCAATGATATGAACGTTTTCACCATCGCAAATACAATCTGATTCAGCTTCTTCGGCTCTATCTAAGAAATGGTCAATTAAAACCCTGTTTCCTGGTAAATCACCAAGAAGTTTGACAACCGCCTTTTCTAAATCTTCATCGTTAATCACAATAACCATTCCCTGTCCGCCTAAGACATAGCTAGGTCTAACAAGAACTGGATATCCTACTTTATTAGCAATTACAATTGCCTCTTCAGCATCTAATGCAACACCATATTTTGGATAAGGGATGCTTAATTCTGCCAATAAATCACTAAAACGACCTCTATCTTCGGCAATATCCATGCTGTCGAATGAAGTTCCAATTATTTTGATTCCTCTTTCGTGTAGTTTCTCTGCCAATTTAAGTGCTGTTTGACCACCTAATTGAACAACCACACCATCGGGTTTCTCGTTTTCAATCAGTTCCCATAAATGCTCCCAATAAACTGGTTCGAAGTATAGTTTGTCGGCCATATCGAAATCTGTACTCACTGTTTCCGGATTGCAGTTGATCATGATTGCTTCGTAACCAGATTCTCTGGCTGCCAAAATTCCATGAACGCAACTATAATCAAATTCAATTCCTTGACCAATTCTATTTGGACCACTTCCCAATACGAAAACTTTCTTTTTGTCGGAGAAAACACTTTCGTTTTCAGCTTCAAATGTTGAGTAAAAATAGTTTGTAGGACTCGGAAATTCAGCACTACACGTATCCACCATTTTATATACTCTTTTGATTCCTAAAGATTTGCGTTTTTCATATACTTCATCAGCGGTAGTGTTGCCACCCATTAACCAAGCAATTTGCTCGTCTGAGTATCCTTTTTCTTTAGCTGATTTTAAAATCAATTGAGGGACATTGTCGAGGTTATACCTTCTAATTTCAGTATCTGTTTTCACCAAATCAGCTATTTGCTCAAGAAACCATCTATCAATTTTGGTGATTTTTTGAACTGATGATATTGGAACTCCCAAAGATAGCGCATCTTTAATTTGGAAAATTCTATTCCAACTTGCATGCTCTAATCCATCAATCAATTCTTCTAAATTTCTACTTCCTTTGCCATCTGCACCCAATCCGTGGCGGCCAATTTCTAAACTCTGACAAGCTTTTTGGAGAGCCTCTTGAAAGCTGCGGCCAATGGCCATAACTTCACCAACACTCTTCATTTGCAAGCCTAATGTTTTATCAGATCCATGGAATTTATCGAAGTTCCAACGAGGAATTTTTACAATTACATAGTCAATTGCTGGTTCAAAAAATGCACTTGTTGTTTTTGTAACTGGATTTTTTAATTCATCTAGGTAATATCCAATCGCAAGTTTTGCAGCAATTTTAGCTATAGGGTAACCTGTTGCTTTTGATGCCAATGCTGAACTTCTACTAACCCTTGGATTGATTTCAATTGCAATGATGTCTTCATTTTCAGGATTTACCGAGAATTGAACATTGCAACCTCCAGCAAATACACCCATTGAACGCATCATCTTAAATGACATGTCCCGCATTTTTTGAAATGCTGTATCGCTCAATGTCATTGCGGGAGCTACAGTAATACTGTCTCCTGTATGGATTCCCATTGGGTCAAAATTCTCAATGGTACATATAATTGCGATATCATCTTTTGAATCACGCAATAATTCTAATTCGTATTCTTTCCATCCAATTACGGCTTTTTCTACCAATACTTCATGAACTGGACTCGCTTCCAATCCTCTTTGTAACGCACGATCAAATTCTTCTTTTTTGTGAACAAAACTTCCACCTGTTCCACCTAAGGTATAACTAGGTCTAATTACCAAAGGAAAACCTATGCGTTGTGCAATTTCTTTTCCTTCTAAATAACTATTGGCAACTTGGCTTGGAGCAACGCCTATACCTAATTCAACCATTAACTTACGGAATTTCTCACGATCTTCCATGTTGTCAATGGCGGCAATGTTTACACCAATGATTCTGCAATTGTATTTCTCCCAGATGCCAAGTTCTTCAGCTTCTTTCGCAAGATTTAATGCTGTTTGACCTCCCATTGTAGGAAGTACCGCATCAATTTTTTGCTCCTGAAGAATTTGCTCAATGCTTTGAACCGTTAATGGCAACAAATAAACGTGGTCTGCGTTTATTTTATCCGTCATAATGGTTGCAGGATTGCTGTTAATTAAAGAGACAGTAATGCCTTCTTCTCTTAGGCTTCGGGCCGCTTGTGAACCAGCATAATCAAATTCACAGGCTTGGCCAATAATAATTGGACCACTGCCAATTATGAGAACGTGTTTTATAGAGTTGTCTTTTGGCATGTTGCAAAAATTAGGCAAAGTTAGATGTCTCTGCTGATATTTCTATCAATGTTGATAAATGTTAGTACAAAAACACGAATCCCAAATACTCTAAAAAGAACATGACCCAATAAAGCATGTAAAATCTTTTTACTGAAGTTTGGTTATCTGCATTCAATGTTAGTCCCGGTATGCAAATAATACCCAAACATATAGTTTGAAAGATGCCGAAAGTTATTTTTTTACTTGGAACATTCATAGCATCAGGACTTAAATTAAGTCCGCAAAATTCTGGGTAAAAAGCGTAAATAATTGAAATAATATAGGCTGATGAAACCATGATTAATCCCAATTGAAGGGTTTTCTTTTTACTTAGTTTTACTGATAATGTATTTATATTGAACAATTTGTCTCCTTCGTAATCAGGTATGTCTTTAAACCAAGCAATGCCAATACTAAATGCAGTGATGATAAAAGTGAGCAAGATTATTTCTGAGTTAAAGGTAATAGGCAATCCATGTGTGGTATAGTAAAAATGGATATAGATTCCGATATTGACTAGGGGTCCCCTAACAATTGAAATGGCAGTTGCCGCCCAGAAATGGTATTTTTTTAATCGAACGGGTGGAATGGAATATAAACTTCCAATAATGGCAATGCTTGTAACAAGTCCCCCAAAATAAAAATTTTGAATGTAAGAACAGAAAAGGGCAATGGATAAACTTACAATTGCAATTTTTTTGGCATCGGCAGATGATAATTCACCGCTGGCAATGGGTAAATTCGGTTTGTTTATTTTGTCTAACTCAACATCGTAGATTTGATTTAGCCCCGTTATGTATAAATTACAGCCTAAGCAACTCATTAAGGTTACTATGAGTACACCCCAATTTTGCAAATATCCAATTCCTTGAATTTGGTTTGAAATTACAAATAAGGAAGTAACACTTACAATTGTACCAATAATTGTATGGGGACGGCTAAATTTCCAAAGTATTTTTAAATTTTTCAAAAGGAATTAAATTGTTTGACAAATATGGTTCATTTTTGTTGTTTTATCATGGAATATATCTCAAACACATATCTGTTTTATATAGGTTTATCAATTCTATGTATCGCTTTATGTTTGCTTTGGGCAAAAATT
>CANKVM010000090.1 GCA_947487175.1 Flavobacteriales bacterium
GAAAAAATAGAATTTCACTGTATATTTGCAGAACTTTCCGAATGAAATTAAATGGAAGGGGACAAGCCACAAGCCGTCCCCTTTTTTATTGAATATGAAAAAAATAGGTGAAAAATTGAGATTAATAGTTGATGCTGAGGCAACTCCATTTGGGTTGTTTGTTGTGCATCAAACCGTTAGTCCTGATGGGTTATTTAGCTTCTACGTAGATAGCCAAGAAGTGCTATCCATGAAAGCTTTAGCCGATTTTACCAAGCAAGTTTCTACGCTTACAGATGAAGATGATTTTGGCGATACTCCATTTACATTTGAAATATCATCGCCAGGTGCAGATAATCCGTTAACAGACATTCGTCAATTTCCAAAACACATTGGTCGAAAATTCGACCTAGTTTTAACCAACGAAGAAACGTTAATTGGAAAGTTAGAGAAAATTGAAGATTCGAATTTTTTCTTCCAAAAAGAAATAAAAGGAAAAGGAAAAAAAGTTTCGTTTGAAGAAACAATTATTCCATATAGTCAAATTAATAAAGCAACAATTATAATAAGTTTCAAATAATATGAAAACCAAAGCCAAGGATCTCGGTATTAACCTGGTGGAGAGTTTCTCCGAATTTAAAGATTTCAAAAACATCGACCGCGCTACTATGATGCGTGTTTTGGAAGATGTTTTTAGAAATATCTTAAAAAAGAAGTATGGTCAAGACGCCAATTTTGATATTATCATTAACACCGAAACAGGTGATATTGAGATGTATCATTTGCGTTTGATTGTTGAACAAGGAGAAGTTGAAGACGAAAGCCTACACATTACTGTTAGCGAAGCACAAAAATTAGAGCCAGACTATGCAGTTGGTGAAGATTGTATTCAACAAGTATTCTTAGATGATTTCGGAAGAAGAAGCGTTTTAAATGCGCGTCAAGCTCTGATGAGTAGAATCATTGAATTAGAAAAAGACGAACTTTTCAAAAAATACAAAGACAAACGCGGTGAAATTATTACCGGCGAAGTTTATAACGTTTGGAAACGCGAAATCATGATTTTAGATGATGATGGAAATGAACTTTCATTACCTAAAGACCACATGATTCCTCGTGACATTTACAAAAAAGGAGATACGATTCGCGCCGTAATTCATGAAGTTGACATGGATAAAGGAACTCCAAAAATTATCTTATCTAGAACTTCTCCAGAGTTCCTAGAAAGGTTGTTTGAATTGGAGGTTCCTGAAATTCTAGATGGTTTAATTACAATTAAAAACGTTGTTCGCGAACCAGGTGAGAGAGCAAAAGTTGCCGTTGAAAGTTATGACGACCGTATTGATCCAGTTGGAGCTTGCGTAGGTGTTAAAGGTGCCCGTATACATGGAATTGTTCGTGAATTGCGCAACGAAAACATTGACGTAATTAACTTCACTACAAACAACGCATTGTACATTCAACGCTCTTTACAACCTGCAAATATTACCAGAATGGATATTAACGGTGAAACAGCGAACGTTTTCCTAGAAAGCGATCAAGTTTCATTGGCAATTGGTAGAGGTGGTCATAATATCAAATTGGCAAGCAAATTAACAGGTTATCAAATCGAAGTTTACAGAGTAAACAATGTTGTAACCAGTGAAGATGATGTTGATTTGGATGAATTCTTAGATGAAATTGACACTTGGATTATTGAAGAATTCAAACGCATTGGTTTAGACTCTGCGAAAGATGTAATTAATAGTTCAGTTGAAGATTTATTGAAACGAACTGAATTAGAAGAAGAAACTATTGTTGCTGTGCAAAATATTCTTCGTCAAGAATTTGAAGATTAAAACAAAGTAATGCAAGCTAGAAATTGCTTCCCAAGTCTATTTCTAGTTTGTATTAATTAAAAACAGCAAAACAAACTTGGGATTTACAACATATTAAAAGTAAATTTGAATTAAAATATGGCGGAATACCGTTTAGCAAAAGTTGCCGGCGAATTAAATAGAAGTTTCACTGCATTGGCAGAGTTCCTCAAACAAAAGGGGTTCGATGTTGAAGCACGTCCTACTACAAAAATCAATGAGGACATGTATCAATCTTGTCTTCAAGAATTTTCAGCTGATAAAGCTGCAAAAGATGAAGCCAACAAACTTAAAAATCAGAAGGTTGTAAAAGTTACAACCACAACACCTCCAACAGGGAAAGTTGCCGTTGATGAAACGCCAACAGTTGTTACACCTGTTAATCAACCGGATATCAAAGCTGAACCAGTGATTTCTCAACTAGAAGAACCAATTAAAGTGGAACTTCCTAAGGTTGAAGTAATTGCTGAAGTAAAAACTGTAGAAATTACAGAAGAAACTCCAATTGATTCTTCAACCAAAAAAGAAGATCAAAATGGTGGTTTGAGAATTTTAGGAAAAATTGAACTCCACGAGAAACCTAAAAAGCCAAAACATAACGATCAAAAACCGCAACAACAGGAAAACCAGAAACCTAAACAACAAGAAACTATTCCTCCTATTAAAATAGAGGAAAAAGTTGAAGCCGTTGCTAAGGTTGAACCAATTGTTCAAACTGAACCTGTTTCAAAGGCGGAAACAGTTGAAGAAAATAAAACCGAAGAAAAACCGAAGGAGCAAGGAAAACCTAAACTTGAACAAGCAAAACCTAAGCTTGAACAAGCGGTTAAAGTTGTAGAGGAAATTGAAATTGAGAAAATTGTAACCCGTAGAGAGACTCTTTCTGGGCCAAGAGTTCTTGGTACAATTCAACTACAAATTCCAAAGCAAGGTGTTTCTAGCTTGGCTAATGATGCCAAAAAAGACGTTAAAGAAGAACGTAAGAAACGCAAACGCAAAGATACCCCTGCAACGGTTAAAGTTGCAGTTCAAGATACAATAAAAACAGACGATAAATTTAAACCTGCTTTCCAAAAAGCAAAACCTCCAGTAAAAACAGAAGTTTCTCAGTCTGCTGTTAAAAGCAACGTGAAAAACACCATGGGTAAAATGGGGAATGCTGGGAAAAGCCGTGGTGATAAATTCAAGAAAAAAGCCAACGACAAAGACCGTCGTAGAGGTGAGCAAGAGGAAGAAAGAAAAAGAAAAATTGTTGATAGCAAAATCCTTAAAGTTACTGAATTCTTAGCTGCCAATGAACTTGCTTCCATGATGAATGTGCCTGTTACCCAGGTTATTTCAAAGTGTTTTGCATTGGGATTAATGGTTTCCATTAACCAACGTTTGGATGCTGAAACAATTCAACTGGTTGCAAACGACTTTAACTTCGAAATTGAATTTGTTGATGCTGAAACTCAAATTGAAGCAGTTGACGATGAAAAAGAAAACCCAGAAGACACTTGCCCACGCGCTCCTATTGTTACGGTGATGGGTCACGTAGATCATGGTAAAACTTCTTTGTTAGATTATATACGTAAAGAAAACGTAATTGCCGGTGAAGCGGGTGGAATAACCCAACATATTGGTGCCTACGAAGTAACATTGCAAGACGGCAGAAAAATCACATTCTTGGATACTCCGGGTCACGAAGCCTTTACAGCGATGCGTGCAAGGGGTGCAAAAGTTACCGACATGGCAATAATTGTAATTGCTGCTGACGATAGTGTGATGCCACAAACGAGAGAAGCCATTGCGCATGCTCAAGCTGCTGGTGTACCTATGGTATTTGCATTTAATAAAATGGATAAAGAAGGAGCAAATCCTGAACGTATCCGTGAGCAATTGGCTCAAATGAATATATTGGTTGAAGATTGGGGTGGTAAATTCCAAGCCCAAGAAATTTCAGCTAAAAAAGGATTAAACGTTGACAAACTTCTTGAAAAAGTACTTCTTGAAGCTGAGTTAATGGAATTGACAGCAAATCCTAAGCGCAGAGCAAAAGGAACAGTTGTTGAAGCTACTCAAGAAAAAGGTAGAGGAATTGTTTGTAGCATGTTGGTGCAAAATGGTACTCTTCGCGTTGGTGATCACGTTGTAGCTGGTCCACATTATGCTAAAGTGAGAGCTTTGTTCAACGAACGTGGATTGAAAATCAACAATGCACCTCCATCAACTCCAGTAAAATTGTTGGGATTCTCTGAACCTCCAACTGCTGGTGATACTTGGACTGTATTTGCGGAAGAAAGCGATGCGAAATCATTGGCTAACAAACGCCAACAATTGGTTCGTGAACAAGGTATGCGTACCAAACGTCATATTACTCTTGATGAAATTGGACGTCGTTTGGCAGTAGGAAACTTTAAAGAGTTGAAACTTATTGTTAAAGGTGACGTGGATGGTTCTGTTGAAGCACTTACCGATTCATTAATGAAGTTAAGCACTGAAGAAATTGCAATTCACGTAATTCACAGCGGTGTGGGTCAAATTACAGAAAGCGACGTATTGTTGGCTTCTGCATCTGATGCAATCATTGTTGGATTCCAAGTAAGACCTTCTGCAAAAGCACGTCAAATTGCTGAAAACGAAGAAATCGATATTCGCACCTACTCTATCATTTACCAAGCTATTGAAGAAATCAAGTCTGCAATGGAAGGTATGTTGAGTCCAGAGGTTATTGAGAAAATCATTGGTACAGTTGAAGTTCGCGATGTATTCAAAATTTCAAAAGTAGGTACCATTGCAGGTGCTTATGTTACTGACGGTAAAATTGAACGCAAGAGCAAGCTTCGTGTAATCAGAGATGGTGTAGTTATGCACGATGGCGAATTGTCTTCGTTGAAACGTTTCAAAGATGATGTAAGAGAAGTATTGAAAGGATTTGAGTGCGGATTACAAATTGAAAGATTCAACGACATTGAAGTTGGTGATTATTTAGAAGTTTATAAACAAGAAGAAGTAAAACGTAAATTATAATAACCTTTGTCCCTCGAAAATAGAATTATGACGATAATCATTTGATAATTCGAAATATTTTTATTTTTTTGGCACAGAAGTTGAATAACGAAACCTGAAATAAAATAAAAAATTAGAGATATGAAAAAGATGTTAACCCTTTTGGCTTTATCATTAGCCTTTGTTACTACTACTTACGCTCAAAAAGATGTTAAAACTGAAGATCCTATTAGTTGGAGTGCGAAATCACACGATTTTGGAACTATCAAAATGGGACCTCCTGCGGAAGTAACCTTTAAATTCAAAAACGGCACCACTGCTCCATTGGTGATTACAGATGCACACCCTTCTTGTGGTTGCACTACTCCTACTTGGACAAAAACTCCAGTTATGCCAGGTGAATCAGGTGAAGTAAAAGCAAGTTATGGTACTGACGGTCGTGCAGGTTACTTTAGCAAATCTGTAAAAGTAACTTTCGACAATGGAAGTACTACTGATTTGGTAATCAGCGGAACCGTAGTAACTGAAGCAGCTCCAGCTCCTGCCAACGAGATTAATAAATAATTGAATGAAAAAGTTAGTATTTCTTTTTGGAGCGGCTTTTTTATTTAACATTACTTGGGCTCAAACCAATCCAGTTATTGGTTCAACACCAACGCCAGTTGAAGAAAAAAGCAATGCGGCGGTCAAATTCGAAACTACTTCACACAGCTTCGGAACCGTTATTGAAGGCCAAATTGCAACTTACGACTTTAAATTTACGAACATAGGAACTGATCCATTGGTTTTAAGTAATGTAACCGCTAGTTGTGGTTGCACAACACCAAAATGGCCACGTGAAGCAATTGCTCCAGGTCAATCAGCGGTAGTTACTGCAGAATACAATTCTAATGGACGTCCTGGAACTTTCAATAAAAACATTTTCGTAAAAGGAAATGGCGGTGATGTAACTTTAACTATTTCAGGAAATGTTGTAAAAGAACCTGAAAAACCATTATCACCTATTATTATCAATAAATAAAAAATATTTTATATAAAAGGGTCGATTTATCGGCCCTTTTTTTATATTCGAATAATCATCAGTATTTTCAATTTTTATGGAAGACAAAAAATTATCACTCCTGGCCACATCTCTCATTGCTTTGGCAATTGTTTTGGCATCTCTTATTTTGGCCAATGCCTATAAATACAAATTCGTTTCAGCAGAAACAATTTCAACTACTGGCTTGGCTGAAAAAGAATTTACATCTGATCTTGTAATTTGGAATGCAAGTTTTAGCAGTTATTCCATGGATAGAAAAATAGCTTTTGAAAGTTTAAAAGCTGACCAATTAAAAATTAAAGATTATCTAATCAGTAAAGGTATCAAAGAAAACGAAATTGTATTCAGTGCAATTAATGTAGAAGAACAAACCAAAACTGAACGCAAATACAATGGCAACGAAGGCTATTCAGAAGTTTCAACATTTGCTGGATATAAACTTACCCAGAACTTCGATATTGAATCAAAATCACTCGATATCATTGAAAAAACCGCACGTGAAATTACCGAATTATTGGAACAAGGAATCAATATCAGTTCAAATCACCCAAATTACTATTATACCAAACTTGAAGACTTAAAAATATCGTTAATTTCAAATGCTACAGAAAATGCAACGGTAAGAGCAAAGAACATTGCAGAAAAAGGAAACTCACATTTAGGTTCTCTTAAAAATGCAACAATGGGTGTTTTTCAAATAACAGGTAAAACTTCAAGTGAAGAATATTCATGGGGTGGAGTTTACAATACTTCGGATCGCAACAAAAAAGCGTCTATAACTGTGAAACTAGAATTCGCAATCAAATAATATATGAAAAAACTATTTTTATTGATCAATTTATTTATCGCGTCAATTGGACTCAAGGCACAATTGATTGGTGAAATTCACAATGAAAATAGAGGTGCCCTAAGAATAATTGGCAATAACAAAATCAAACAAGATTGCAATCTAGGCGATATTGTTGAAGCGGTATTTTATATCCAAAACACATCACCAGATACTGTTTTTATCGGTCAAATAGCTCCAGACTGCCAGTGCACACAATACGAATTTCCCTCAAAAGGAATTGCGCCGAACTCAACAGATTCAATAACTTTGTTTTTCATGTCGCAAAACACACCTCCTGGACCTTATTTTAAAAGAAACATCGTTGATTACGACGATACGAGCTTTGAATTGATTATTGAGGGGAATATTACTATTGTTAGAAATATTATTAGAGCTGGTCAAAGACCAATTTTATATCAAAAGAAACAAATTAGAGTTAAAAATAATTAAGCCATGTTCAATAAAAAAACCATTTTATCCTCAAGTATATTTGCAATTTTAACGTTCATTGCATGCGGAACAAAAAAGGCAACCATTGCTTCTAATATAGAACCTACACCAATGGCCGTTCAAATTGATACGATACTATGGAATGAGCACCAACATAATTTCAAAGACGTACCTAGCGGACCACCAGCGGTTACGAAATTCTATTTCATCAATAAAACGAAAGAACCAGTTACCATTACCAAAGTGGAAGCTGGATGCAGCTGCACCGCTTCAGATTATACCAAAGACCCTATTAAAGTCAACGACACTGCTTGGATTACTGCTTCATACAAAACAAGTAATACCTTTGGTATGTTCAAAAAACATTTAGATGTTGGACTGTCAAATGGTAAAAACTTCCATTTAATCTTGACGGGTAATGTTGATCCAATGATGGGACAACATTAAAGTAAGTATTTAAACTTTTCAGACATCCCGCCCAACATACCACCGGTATGTAAAAATGCAACTTTTTGATTGGGCATGAAAAGCCCCTTTTCACAATCATCTTTTAAAGCACAAAGCGCCTTTGCTGTGTAAACAGGATCAATCACAATATTGGTTTGCTTTGTAAATTCTTTTTGGAAATGAATCAATTCAGGCGTGGACTTCGCGTATCCCCCAAAATGAAAATATGGAATAAAATCAATTATATCCTCTACCCCATGTTGCTCAGTGTATTCAATTTGAGCCTTTAAATTTTTCAAGACCAAAACCGCCTTGATTTGAATAGCCAGATTCAATTTTCTAATAGCCTTGGCCAATCCAACAGCGGTTGTAGCAGTTGCCGATGCGTGGTAAACAATATCTACTTTATCCTTCCAACTCAAAACCAACGATTCGAAGCCCTCCAAGGCAAAATCACCTTGCCCACCCTCAGCAATAAGCAAACAACCGTCCAAATGACTGTATTGGCTCATTAATAAGGTTTTTTCGCGATATTGATCACGCGATACACCACGGATTTGCATTCCATACGATTTTGCAATTTGCAAATAGTGGTTATCAATTTCTTCATCGGCGCGTAAAAGGCCAATGGTTTTAAAACCCAAGAAATTACCTGCCGCAGCAGTTGCAACCAAATGATTGCTGTATGCACCACCAAAAGTGACCAAAGTATGAATGTTGTTTTCTTTGGCATAGCGAATCCAGCCTTCTAATTTCCGCCACTTGTTGCCTGAAACTATAGGATGAATCAAATCATCACGTTGGATATAAATAGAATTATTGCCGTAATCAGAAAATTGCAAAGGTTCAAGAATCGCATTACTCAGGGCAATGTCTCGATTTTCTAAAAGCAATTCTAAAGTAAAGTCCACAACAAAATTATTTGGTCCAAGAATCGAATTGAAATAATGCGTCAATCGAATTTTGAGTCACACTGTGGTATCCAATTCTTGCAAGTGTATAAGTATCCCGAGCCAATTTAAATTCTTTAACATCAAACAAAGTTTGTATTTTATTACTGGAAAAATAATTAGGAACTAAAAATTGCTTATTAGCAGTTTGAATCAATGATTCATACAATGGCAAAACAAACTTACGGCGACCTACTTTTTTTAAGAAATTAGCCAAATTTGGATAGGCTACAGAATAGCGAGATTTGATGCAAAGTTGAAACCAATCAAACGCTATTTCACTGTTTTCAGTTTTAGAAAACGCAAATTTGGAATCTAAAAATTGCATATTTGCAAAACTCAAAGAATCTAAATTTCGCAAAAAATGCAAAAAATGGTGGGTGGTCCAATCTTTGGCATTTAGATTTACCATGTCGG
>CANKVM010000091.1 GCA_947487175.1 Flavobacteriales bacterium
CTTTCAATTTTCATTAAACAAATAAAAAACAAAGAACAACACCTTTAAGATTAGACGGGTTAGAAAGGTTAGACAGATTAGACAGATTAGACAGGTTTTTTTAGGTTGTTGCAATTATTAAACAGCGCAGCGTAAACAATATCAATGCAAAAAGTGTGGCAAACCCTAAACGAGCGTTTGCTATTCTAAACACATTTTAGTTTAATGGTTTATCTAATTAATTGGATTGATATATAATGTTACTATGACCAATCGAATCTGTCTAATCTGTCTAACCCGTATAACCTGTCTAACCCTTTTTGAGGTTTCTACCGAAAAAACTGTATCTTTGCACCTCAAATCAGATGGACGGAGAACCCCGAAGTTATACTATAAATTATGTTACGCGTTTATTTCAAACGACAAAATCGCGTGCACAAGGTGCAGAACTTGGCTCAAGTAGAGTCTATTGATGAATTGGTATGGATTGACCTTCAAGATCCATCAGCAGCAGAAATTAAAGACGTAGAAGCACATTTCGAATTCAAATTCCAGTCCCGTCAAGAGCAATTGGAAATTGAAAGTTCATCGCGTTACTTCGAAACCGACGATGAAATCATTGCAAATAGTAACTTCTTGCAATTAAGTCTAGACGGTACACAATTCCATTCAAACGCCGTCTCCTTTATCCTTCAAGATGAAATTTTATTTACATATAGAGATTCTGACTTAACTGCTTTCTCTGACTGCGTAAAGAAAATTAAAGGTGCAGGACGTTTCTTCCACTCAGGAAAACAAATTATGGCTACCCTCCTCGAAATGGGAGTAGATAATGACGCCGATATTTTAGAAAACTTAGCGCGTCAGGTGAGTGGTTTGTCGAAAGAAATGACCTTCGACAGAGACCCTGATGAAGAGCTTATTTTGAATATCAATAGGGTTCAGGAATTGACCATGGAACTCCGACAAAATGCGGTCGATAAACAACGTGTACTTTCTGCCATTTTAAAAAGCAAAGAGTTTGAAGGTGAAGATTATGAAAGATTGCGCATTGTAATCAAAGATATTAACTCATTGATTGATCATACCAGTTTCAATTTTGAACGTTTGGAATATTTGCAAAATACTTTTATGGGTTTGATTAACATTGAGCAAAATAAAATTATCAAAATCTTTACCGTTGCCAGTGTAATTTTTATGCCTCCTACCCTGATTGCAAGTTTGTATGGTATGAACTTCGATTCAATGCCAGAAATTCATTGGAAATACGGATATGTATTCGCAATTGCATTTATGATTTCATCTTCATTAGGCACATTGTACTTCTTTAGAAGAAAACGTTGGTTATAATCATCACTCTCTAAAACCAAATTCAGATTTTTTTGTTACCCCATTATGCTTTGGATATTTTCATTTGTTTCTTTTTTTGTATCAGAACCAAATTTACCGCAAATTAGGGAAACCTATAAGTCCGCATTAACAAACGAATCATCGGTAACTACCCTGATTTCAATTACCCAACCACATTTAAATCAAAGCGCTACATCAAGGGCATTCTATGCAACAGCAAAAGCCTTAGAAGCAAGGAATGCAACATGGGTTTCAACCAAGTTGAGCAATGCAAAAATTGCATACAATCAATTGAATACAAGTGTATCCAAAGCACCGAACGACGGTGAAATTAGGTTCTTACGTTATAGTTTCGAATCTAGAACTCCGTCGTTATTAGATATGAAAGCGCATGTTAAAGAAGACAAGGCTTTTTTATTAAAGAATATCAAATCATCAGAACCACTTTGGTCTATCATGAAGGCCTTTTTTAACAACTGCAATGATTTAACTGCAGCTGAAAAAAAGAGTTTAATTACGCGTTAATTGCCGCAATACCCGGAAGTTCTTTTCCTTCAAAGTATTCCAACAACGCTCCACCACCGGTACTTACATAACTCACTTGGTTTTCGAAACCAAATTTGTAAACAGCAGCTGCGCTATCCCCACCACCAATTAAGCTAAATGCGCCGTTCTCAGTTGCAATTGCAACCGCCTCAGCTATGGTTTTGGTTCCGTTTTCAAATGCTTCCATTTCAAAAACACCCATAGGACCATTCCACAAAATGGTTTTGCTGTTCAAAACCACCTCTTTGAAATCAGTAGCCGCTTTTTGTCCAATATCTAAGCCCATCCAACCATCTGGAATTTGATTACTTTCACAGTTTTGGGTATTTGCATCTGGGGCAAACTTATCAGCAATGGTAGAATCCATTGGCAAATAAATATTTACGCCTTTTTCTTTTGCTTTTTGAAGGATTTCTAAGCAGGTATCCAAACGCTCGTCTTCACACAAAGAATTACCAATTTTGCCACCTTGAGCCTTGAAAAACGTATATGCCATACCACCACCAATAATGATATTGTTGGCAATGCTCAATAAATTTTCTACGATTAAAATTTTATCTGAAACCTTCGCTCCGCCAACAATAGCTGTAAATGGACGTTCAGGATTAGCCATCACTTTAATTGCATTTGCAACTTCTTGTCCCATTACAAAACCAAATGCTTTCTTTCCTGGGAAAAACTCAGCAATAATGGCAGTAGAAGCATGTGCTCTGTGTGCAGTTCCAAAAGCATCGTTTACATAAAATGTACCCAAAGCAGCTAATTTTTGTGTAAAATCTCTATCTCCTTTGGTTTCTTCCTTGTAAAAACGCAAATTTTCAAGCAATAATACTTGACCAGCTTGCAACGCAGCAGCCTTTTCAACGGCTTCTGCCCCAATGCAATCATTTGCAAATTGCACATCGGTATTTAGCAATTCAGACAAATGTTTTACAATGTGTTTTAGAGAGAATTTATCTTCTGGACCGTCTTTCGGGCGGCCCAAATGACTCATTATAATTACAGACCCACCGTCCTTCAAAATTTTTTCAATTGTTGGAATGGCAGCGCGCATACGCGAGTCATCGGTAATTTCAAATTCGGCATTTAATGGCACATTAAAATCTACGCGCAACAGTACTTTCTCTCCCGCTAAGGAAATATTTTCAATAGAATTTTTCATTTTTTATAGTGCTTTTAAAAGGTTATTCATGCCAGTTTCTTTGGCAAGAATGCCTGATAATTCTTCAATTTTAACTCTCGTTTGCAACATGGTATCGCGGTGACGGATAGTCACATCTCCGTTGGTTAAACTGTCATGGTCAATGGTTACACAAAATGGAGTTCCAATCGCATCCATTCTTCTGTAACGCTTTCCAATACTGTCTTTGTCTTCAATGTAAACATTGAAATCAAAACGCAAATCGTTATATATTTTCTCAGCCAACTCAGGCAAACCGTCTTTTTTTACCAAAGGCAAAATGGCACATTTTACTGGGGCAATGGCTGGGTGAAGTTTCAAAACCGTTCTGATATCGCCATCTACTTCCTCTTCGTGGAAGGCTTGACACATGGTTAACAAAAACAAACGGTCTAATCCAATACTTGTTTCAACCACATAAGGAATATAACTTTCGTTGGTTTCAGAATCGAAGTAACGCAATTTTTTACCACTGAATTCTTCGTGCTTTCCCAAATCGAAATCAGTACGTGAGTGAATTCCCTCAACTTCTTTAAATCCAAAAGGAAAATCAAACTCTATGTCAACCGCTGCATTGGCATAATGTGCCAACTTCACATGGTCGTGGTAACGATACATTGAATCTGGAGTACCCAACGATTTGTGCCAACGCAAACGCGCTTCTTTCCAAAATTCATACCAATGCAATTCTGTACCTGGTTTACAGAAAAACTGCATTTCCATTTGTTCGAATTCTTTCATACGCATGATGAATTGGCGGGCTACAATCTCATTCCTGAACGCTTTACCCGTTTGGGCAATTCCAAATGGCAATTTCATTCTTCCTGTTTTTTGAACATTCAAGAAGTTAACAAAAATCCCTTGGGCTGTTTCTGGACGCAAATACAATTGGTCTTCGCCGCTGTCTAAAGCACTCATTTGGGTGCTGTACATCAGGTTAAACTGACGCACATCGGTCCAGTTTTTAGAACCACTGATAGGACAAACAATTCCCTCATCTTCAATGAGTTGTTTGATCATTGCCAAGTTACCCGTTTCTAATCCTTCTCTCAACACCGCATTCATTTGGTCAATCTTTTGTTGGTATTCAACCACACGGGGATTGGTATTTCGATACATGGTTGCATCGAAAGTTTCACCAAAGCGTTTTTCTGCTTTTTCTACTTCTTTTTCAATTTTTTGGCGAATTTTTTCTTGGTGATCTTCTATTAATACATCGGCGCGATAGCGCTTTTTGCTGTCTTTATTGTCGATCATTGGATCATTAAACCCATCCACGTGACCACTGGCTTTCCAAACCTTTGGGTGCATAAAAATTGAAGAATCTAACCCTACAATATTTTGATTTAAGCGGGTCATTGACAAATACCAATATTGACGCAAATTGTTGCGGAGTTCTACCCCATTCTGACCGTAGTCGTATACAGCGGCAAGGCCACCGTAAATATCACTGCTTGGAAACACAAAACCGTATTCTTTGGCGTGGGAAATAATTTTATCGAAGAGATTAGAATCGCTCATAAATTGGTGACAAAGATAACCAATTTCCCCCAAAAAATAAGGAACTTGGTAACGAACACTTAATTTGCGAACTGCGGCTGAACCTCTTATCTTTGCAAGTATTCTAAATGTTTCATTTTACACCTATAGAGTTTTGGGGATTTATTTCACTGCTGTTTTTGGCAGCTGGACTGGGTATTTTGATATCTAGTTTTCTATGGGCAAAACGCAAAAAAAAGGTATTAAGAAATTTAGAACGACTCATTTACATTGAGAAAAATGAAGCTTTTCACGAAAATGACAGCAAGGCCCAAGACATTGAAGACGCTTTTAAATCGTTGTTCGAATCTCGCAAAGTTGAATTGCAAAAATTGCAACAATTAGAGACCTATCGCAGAGATTACATTGGTAACGTAGCTCATGAATTAAAAACGCCACTATTTTCTATTCAAGGATATATTGAAACGGTATTGGAAGATCCAGATATTGATAGAGATACCATGTTGCTTTTTCTTGAAAAAGCCAACAAAAATGCTCAGCGTTTGGGTCAAATAGTGAATGACTTAGATACAATTACCAAATACGAAAGTGGTTTTTTGCAAATTGATATTGAACCGTTTGACATGTTGGTTTTGGTTACCGAAGTGATTGAAGAACTTGAAATCCAAGCCAAAGAAAAGAGCATTCAATTGCATTGTTATGCCAAAGACGGTGCTTATTTAGTAAATGCTGATAAATCCCGTATTCGACAAGTAATAGTGAATCTGGTTTACAACTCTATAAAATACGGAAATCAAGGCGGCAACACCAATATCCGCTTGAGCAACACAGGCGAGAAAGTAATTATTGAGGTTGCTGATAACGGAATAGGTATTCCGCAACAACATTTAAACCGCGTTTTTGAAAGATTCTACAGGGTAGACAAACACCGCAACAGAGAAACTGGAGGCAGTGGCTTAGGTTTAAGTATTTGCAAACACATTGTTGAGGCACACAACGAAACCATCCACGTAATGAGCACCGAGGGTGCTGGTTCTGTATTTACGTTTACCTTGCCTTGTGGGTAAGGGGAAATTTTGTATTATAATTTTACCCTCTGAATGAGTTGTTTCCATAATGGAAATAGTTGAATTTCCACATTCCCCGATGGGGTTATGTAAAATGTGATATTGTTGAAAATTAAACGCAATTTTCGCAATAATAGGACTTCCATTTTTTGTTGTGGGGATAATTATCCCCTAATTTTGTATTCTTATGAATTGGCCTGATCAAGAGAAAAGAGATGAAGTACCTCCGTTTTTAGACAATCTAAATCCACCGCAAATGCAAGCTGTGCTGCATACCGACGGGCCAGTGATGATTATTGCCGGTGCAGGTTCTGGAAAAACGCGTGTACTCACTTTCCGAATTGCCAATATTGTGCACAAAGGCGTTGATCCCTTCAACATTTTAGCCCTTACCTTTACCAATAAGGCCGCAAAGGAAATGCGTAACCGTATTGAAAAACTGGTTGGTGGCAATGCTCGAAACCTTTGGATGGGTACTTTTCACTCCGTTTTTGCCCGCATTCTACGTCAAGAAGCAGAGCGTATAGGTTATCCCTCAAATTTCACAATCTACGATTCCGACGATAGCAAAAGCTTGATAAAAGCCATTCTGAAGGAAATGAATATCGATGATAAAATGTACAAACCCAATTTGGTGTTAGGACGTATCTCGATGGCGAAAAATAATTTAATTACTGCCAAAGATTATTTCCAAAATGAAGAATTAATTAACCAAGATAAAGCTTCAAACCGAGGCAAGTTTGCCGATATTTATTTGACTTACACCACCCGCTGTTTTAAGGCTGGGGCAATGGATTTTGATGATATATTGGTCAATACACACATGATTTTTAAACATCATGCCGATATTTTGAACAAGTGGCAACACAAATTTAAATACATTTTGGTGGATGAGTATCAAGATACCAACCATGTGCAATACATGATTACCAAGAAGTTAGCTGCCGTTACACAAAATATTTGCGTAGTGGGCGACGATGCCCAAAGTATTTATGCTTTCCGCGGAGCAAATATCCAAAATATCTTGAATTTTGAACGCGATTATCCAGACGTTTCAACTTATAAACTTGAGCAAAATTACCGCTCTACACAAATCATTGTAAATGCCGCTTCAAGTGTTATCAAAAACAATAAAAAGCAGTTAGAGAAAAAAGTTTGGACCGCCAACGAAGAAGGCGACAAAATTAAAGTGACCCGCAATGCCTCCGAAAACGACGAAGGAAAAAGGGTTGCTGAATATATTTTCGAAGACAAACAAAACGAACACTTACCCAATAAAGCTTTCGCAATTCTTTACCGTACCAATGCCCAAAGTAGGGCCATGGAAGAAGCATTGCGTAGGCAAGGAATTGATTATCGCATTTATGGAGGGACAAGCTTTTACCAACGCAAAGAAGTAAAAGATTTGCTTTCGTATTTGAGGTTTGTAATCAATCCAAACGACGAAGAAGCCTTAAAACGCATCATCAACTACCCTGCTCGTGGAATTGGAGATACCTCGTTAAACCGTTTGATTTATTTGTCGGGTCAACAAAACATCGGTTTATGGGAAGTGATTAAAAATATCCGAAGTTTCCCAGAAATTGGCAATGGAGGTCCCAAAATTGAAAACTTTGGCATGATGATTCAAGGTTTTATTGGAATGACAGAAACCACCAATGCGTTTGACATGGCTACCCACGTGGCCAAACAAACAGGATTGATGCGTACCTTATTTGAAGACAAATCTGTTGAGGGAATTTCACGCTACGAAAACATTACAGAACTTTTAAATGGTATTCAAGAGTTTGTTGAGGATGACGAAAGTGAAAAAGACAAAACTTTGGCCAACTTTTTAGAAGAAGTTGCACTTTATACAGACGATCAGAAAGACAAAGATCCCAACAGAGATTGCATTTCGTTGATGACCATTCACGCCAGCAAAGGATTAGAATTCCCTGTAGTGCATTTGATTGGCATGGAAGAAAATCTATTCCCTTCTCAAATGGCGTTGATGAATCGCCAAGAATTGGAAGAAGAGCGCAGGTTGTTCTATGTGGCGCTTACAAGGGCAGAAAAAAAGCTATATTTGAGTTTTGCCACCAGCAGATTCAAATACGGTAGTTTAATTCCTTGTGAGCCAAGTAGATTCATTGATGAAATTGACGCCAAATATTTAGATATGAGTTTGGCTTCCATGAAGAGCAAGGTGGTATATCAAAGAAACAGCAACGAAGAACAATTTGTAAGTGCAAACAAGCCAACTTCTAATAAATCAATATTTACCACACCAAAGGCGGCAGCTCCGCTCCCACCTGAGGATCCCAATTTTGTGGCCGGCGATATTAGCCAGTTAAAAGTTGGCGACATGGTACAACACCAACGCTTTGGAAGGGGTGTTGTTGCAGAAATTGAAGGTGAAGGACAAAATCAAAAAGCGAAGGTCAACTTTGACAATATTGGCACCAAGGTTTTGGTACTGAAATTTGCTAAGATGCGAATTTTATAATTTGAACCTACACCCAGTTAAAAATTCGGCATTTCTATAATTTTAAATTGAAGAGGGAATGAAATGAGCCAAGAAACCGATTTTCCAATTTCGGAGTTCATGGTAATTTGACCTCCAAGCATGTTTATCCTAGATTTTACGCTATTTGTTCCAATTCCTAAAATCATTGTGCCCATATCAAATCCGGTTCCATTGTCTTCTATGTAAATTTCAATAAATTCATTTCGCTCAAAAATATCAATAGTTACTTTTTTTGCTTGTCCATGTTTATGCGAATTCTGCAAAAACTCCTGTAAAATTCTAAACACATTGATTTTCTGTATAGGTGAAAACTCATGTTTTAAATCATAAAAATGATATTGAATTTCGATATCCAAACTTGCGGCCATTGCTTTAAGTTCGCGCTCAACCATTTCTACGAAGGTTAACTCTTCTATCCATGGGGGATACAAACGGTAGGCATAATTTCGAATATCTTTATTAATTTTTGACAAAGTTGATTCAACAATCTCATTGGTTGTATTTCCAGATCTGTTTAACATTAACAAAATTGAAAGTCTATTTAAAATATCATCGTGAAGTTCAACGGCAATTCTTTTACGCTCCAATTCTACTGCTGCTGTTTGTATGTTGTTTGCGTTCAATTGCAAATTCAAATTCTTTTCTAAAAGGGTATTGGTAGTTCTAAAGGACGATAAAATCTTATCGGTTAACGTTACTGCTATTGCGGTTACTTCTAACATTGGC
>CANKVM010000092.1 GCA_947487175.1 Flavobacteriales bacterium
AACCATTTTGTCTATCATTTGGGGAGTAACATCCAGGTGGGTAACCATCCGAATTTGGGTGGCACTCATGGCAGATACGCGGATGTTGTTTGCCAATAAATAATCGGAAACTTGCTTCACCGTTGTTGGTGCTTTAATTGTAAAAATTACAATGTTGGTTTCAACCGGTAACACCGCTTCTACCCAATTCAACGATGCCAACGTTTTACCCAAAACTTGCGCATGCGCATGATCATCGGCCAATCGATTTACTTGATGTTCAAGAGCATAGCTTGCAGCGGCTGCCAAAAATCCAGCTTGACGCATGCCTCCGCCCATTACTTTTCTTACCCTTCTGGCTTCTTTGATAAACTCTTTACTTCCCAAAAGCACACTCCCGACAGGTGCGCCCAAGCCTTTGCTCAAGCACAACGAAATACTGTGAAATATTTTCCCATACATCAACGGGTCGTTGTTTTGGGCAACAATGGCATTCATCAAACGGGCTCCGTCGAGGTGCAGACTCAATCCATGTTCATCGCAAAGATTGCGAATTGCTTGCAATTCACTCATTTGGTAGCAGCTACCCCCACCCCTGTTGCAGGTGTTTTCCAAACTCACCAAGCGGGTTCTGGCGCGGTGCACATCGTCGGGGTTGATGACCTCGGCAATTTGCGCAGCTGTAATTTGTCCGCGGTTGCCTCGAACCAATCTTGCTTGACAGCCTGAATTTTTGCCAATTCCTCCTCCCTCATAATAAAAAATGTGCGACCCTTCTTCGCAAATGACTTCCTCGCCGGGTTGGGTATGCACGTTGATGGCAATTTGGTTGGTCATGGTTCCTGAGGGACAAAACAGCGCAGCTTCCATTCCAAACATTTGTGCAGCAAAGTGTTCCAATTCGTTGATGGAGGGATCTTCGCCAAATACATCGTCGCCCACAGCGGCTTTCATCATGGCAGTGAGCATATTTGGGGTTGGTTTTGTAAAGGTATCGGAACGAAGTTCTATTGGCGTATTTGTATTCATGACTTTTATTATTTTGGGGGATATTTTGCCGTGAGCCGGCTTTCAAAGTAACAAATTTATCATGAATTTTTCAGAAATGCGTCCCTCAAAAATAAAAACGACAACAATGAAGTACTATCTTTGCAATTGAATTTACAACAAAATAAAGATCATGTTAGAAAACTGTTATACCACCAATAAATTATTAAGCAAAGAAGAAACCATTGTTGCCATTTTACGCGATGCGGAAGACCAATGGGAATTTGTAGGCGACAAACCCAACAATGAGGAAGAAATTGTGGTGGTATCGTTGGAGCAGATTTATGAATCTTACCCTGAGTTAAAAGAGATTTGCGAACACCTTGAATTGAGCCAATGCGCAGTTTGGGACAACATCGACAACGAGTGGTTGATTGACGAATACGACGACGAAGAAGAATACGACGAAGACGAGGAATCTGAAGAAGAGGGTGCGTAATTTAGAATAGACTCTTTGGGTCTATTGTTATAAATTTTTGCCACGTCAACCCATTCTCAGAAAGTTGATATACTTTGTGGGGTTTGAATTTCTTTTGAAATTCAGCCAAACCTGTTATTTTATCTGTGCCAATTTTGACTTCCAATGCAATGTATTTTTGCTGGTATAGGATAATAAAATCAACTTCGGCATTGCTTTCATTCCAATAATACACTTTAAACTCATTTGAAGCATAAGCCATTAAATGACAACCTATTGCCGATTCAATAACACGGCCCCATAATTTCTTGTTTGAATATGTTTCTTCAAAATTTGAATTTAAAGCAGTTGTCATTAACGCTTGATTTTGCACTTGAAACTTAGGACTGCTGCTTTTTTGTCGGGCAGCATCGATAGAAAATTTTTGCAACCCGGTTAACAAACCTGCCGCATTCATCAGTTCTAAATATTGCGCCAATGTAACAGTGTTGCCAGAATCTTGCAGTTGCCCCAAAATTTTATTGAACGATAAAATTTGACCAGAATAGCTTGCACCTAATTCAAACAATCTCCTCATTAACAAAGGCTTATCGATTCGTTTGAGCATTAAAATATCTTTGGTAATTGCAGTTTCCACCAATGAATCTTTTACGTAATTTTTCCATCTAAGTTCGTTATCAATCATCGACATTGAACCTGGATAAGCGCCATACCAAGCATATTGTTCTGGTGTTATTCCAAATGCTTCTTTGAGTTCACTATATTTCCAATGATTCAATTGAATGTTTTCAAAGCGACCTGCAAGCGACTCAGAAAGTCCTTCTTGGATCAATAATTTAGAAGAGCCCAATAAAATAATTTTTAATTTATCACTGACATTTCGATATTTATCTTCGTCGGATAATCGTTTCACAATTTCACTCCATTGATGTATTTTTTGAATTTCATCAATTGCCAAAACGGTAAGTTTATTAGATAGGGAACTATCAATTCTAGCGGCATTCCAAATTGCGTCTATCCAAGTTGTATCGGCGTTGCTAACAGAATCGGCGATATGGTATTGCCCATTAATTTGATCGAGTTCGAAAAGTTGCTTCACCATGGTTGTTTTTCCAACTTGACGTGGACCAACAATTACTTGAATCAGCGCGTGCTGTTCAAAAATGCGGTTTTTCAATTCAAAAAAGGCCTCTCTGTAGTACATAAATGCAAATATAGTCAATCTTTTACGATTTTACTCAATGTACTGAGTAAATTTACTCAATACGCTGAGTAATTTTACTCAGTAAAAAACCGTCTGAAATCACCAATTTCAATATGAATTCGGTGGTTATAATCACCAATTTCGATATGAATTTGGCGATTTCAAGAAATAAAACCTAATTATTACTCGCTTTTGAACTTGAATTTCAGTTGGTAAACTTGATCGGCAGATTGGAAAACGCAGTGCTTTTCGAGGAAGATTTTTGCACTAGAAAAAATCGGATTTGTGTTCATTTCTAATTTTTTCAATTCAAAATTCTCATTGGTGATTGCAAACAAGATTCCTTGTTTTAGTGTAAATGCAAACAAATAAGCGTGCAACTTTCCGTTGTAACTCACCCCGCGAAGAAATAAGTTTTCACCATAACTCGTGTTTAGTTTGCGCCACCAACCTAATTCCATAGCTGTCCCTTTTTTGAAATCATACGCATAAGGCATTCCAAAGAAAAATAATTGATTGTTTAAAAAAGTATTCATAATCAAACCAAAATCGGCCGATTCATTGGATAATTTCGTTATTAACTCATTTGAAACGTTGTATTCTTTTAAAATTTTAAACGAGGGTGATTTAACTACAGAAATATTAGACCAATGGTATTCCCCCGTCGGATTTACTTCACAAATTTTAGCAGGTTGCAACTCAACAGCCAAAGGAGATTTATCATTTTTTAAGATAGCAATGTCCTTCAATTCACTGGCTGAAAATATTCGTCCCAATAATTTTGATCCATCTGGTTTCGGATTTAAGAAACTATATGCATTCGTATGACCTATTTTAAAAGACTCATCTACTTCATTCATTGATATAACTTCAATTGAAATTCCTCCTGTTTTATTCAAAGTAACAAAAAGTGTAGACTTCCAAAATACTACCGTATCAGCATGACCATGTTGTTTATACAAATAATTAAATGCCAAATGAAAAACCGTATTATCACCGCTTGGGAAGATGCCTAAAAGCGTATATTTATCTTTGAGCATATTTTTCAGTTCATTCGAATACAAAACCTCACCCATTGGTTTGGGAACGCGTTTTAAAATAGAATCGTAATTAAATTGATCAAACAATTTCAATTCTGAGGCAACAGAATCACCAGGTTTCAACCAAAACAAGCGGTGGCGTACATCCGAAAAGAAATTACCCATTTGGGTTTTTGCAGTGTAATTAATTACAAATGAACCCACAGGTACTTTACATATTTTAATAAGAGACAAATCGATAATGGAATTTTGAGCCAGCAATTCTTTAATATTGGAAGCATTCACAGCGTCAATTTGCGCAAATTGGGGATTGACATTGAATTGAAAATAATACCCTTTATTTTGATCCACATTAAGTTTGCCTAACAAATCGAATATGTGGTCATTAAAAACGATTATTCTATTTTTAAATTGATCTTTAATCAATGTTTGTAAAGCGGTATCTGCTAGTGGAAATACAAGCGGAACAGATTTTAATTTCTCAAAGGCGTATCCTGAAATTTCATCTTTACACCAATCGCAACTGGCGTATTTAAGCGTCATCAATTGCAGCGACTGCCCTTGATTTAATTTCAAATTCTCTGAAAAATCGGCAAAAATTTGATCCACCAATTTTATTTCCCGATCATTTTGAGGGATCCAAACGTTGGCAGAACTTCGGGTAGCGAATACGCAAATTACAATAAAAATTAAAATCTGTTTCATATTTTAGTTTTTTAATACAACAAACATAAGGGATTGAAAAACAATAAAAATTGGTAATTTTTTACTAATTTTTTTTCGAAAAGGAATATATATTTTTGTCAAAAAAAACCATGACAACGAATCCACATATTATCACTTTGCAAGAAGCACAAGAAATGACTTATGCCTATCAAGATGCAATTCAATTTCAAGGTCAAACAATTTCAAGCGCAATTGATATAGACGCCATTACACAACTGATTAATCAATCAGGTTGTACAGGTATTCGGATTTATTTCGGTTTAACTTCTTCAAATAAATTAGCACCTGTAATTGTCGGTTATGATGAAAATGATTTAGATATGGCTAATGGAATTATACTCAATCGAGGCAAATATTGTCCAATAAACTGCCATCCAAGTCCTTTAATTCAAGTATGACCTTAATATCAACTTGTCAATTTGCTGAATTTTTTTTGTTAATATTATGTATTCTTAGATTCATTTTAATTAAAAAACCATTTAATCAAAACTCAATAGAAATTCTATTTTTTGTAGTCTTATTAACATTGGATGAATTTATTGGATTAAATTGGGAAATAAATATTTATACATTCAATTTCATCCATGTATTTATCCCAGTGATGTTTTGTTGTACTATTTTGTTAAACAAAAAAATAAAATTAGTATACATAATTGTTTTACAACTTTTAATCTCCTCAATTGAAATCTACCTAATGAATTATGAATTTATTATATACAGTTATCTTTTCTCTATAATGCTAATTATTCACAAAGGAATAAAGTTAGCAGGCCAATCAAGTAATCAAATTAAAATTGCACCACTTTATTTTTTTCTAGGATTTGACCAAATTCTTTCATTTATAGTAATGCTAATGTATAAATTAGATTATAATTGGCAGTCATCCCTATTTATTGACTATTTTAATATTTTTTTTAATTTATTTTTTCCCTTAACAATTCTCTACATCAATGTCAAATTCAGGAGACTCATTTTTATTTAGTATTTTCATTGTTTTAATACCCTCAATTGCATTATTAATTGGAACAATAATTTTCAGCAATATTGTAATAAAACGATATTCTAAAACTATTTCTAGATTATATAAAATGAATTTTAATAGTTTGGAAATCGAGCGCAAACGAATTGCGAATGATTTGCATGACCAATTTAGCTATAAAATGTCAATTATCAATAAAACAATTGAACAATTAACTTCAAATCTCAATCTTGAAAACAATGAGGATATTCTCATTGTCAAAGGGCAAATACGACTTTTTCATCATGATATTGCTCAAATAATTGAAGCAATACACCCGAGAGATTTAATGGATGGAAAATGGCGCGATAGTTTGACGCAACTTGCTGAAGAATTGAGTATAGGAAACACGAAAATTCATTTACAATTTCATACACTGGAAAACCCAAAGGAAGAACACCTGCATAATCTTTATAGAATAATTCAAGAAAAATTGAGCAATATTATTACACATACACATTCAAATAGAATTCAAATTGACATTCATTCAGAAAATTCGAATATTCTTGTTTGCATTGTTTATAAAAGCGATATTACATTCATTCAAAAAGTCACATTGCAACTTGGCTCAAAAAGAGGAAGAGGATTACTCATTTTAAATGACCGATTAAAAATCATTAACGCAACGAATTCAATTGCTGTGAGTGAAGGCAACATAATTGACACAATTAGTATTCCCTTATGAACATAATTATACTAGACGACCATCCATTAATTCTGAATGCATTGCGCACTGAAATTAAATCAATTTTACCAGAGGCAAATATTAAAACTTTTACTACAATTAACGATACTAGAGTCTACATTACAACACAATCGGTTAATTATGTAATTTGTGATTTGCAAATAGTTTCAGGAAAGAGTATTTTAATTCCAGAATTGTGCTTTAGGCAAAATATTCCTTACATGGTATACAGTTCGCATACAAATAAAACGATCTATCAAAAGCTAAATGAATTTGGCCTAAAAGTATACGTCTCCAAATCATCAAGTCCAAAAGAACTGAAAAGTGGAATATTGGCGCTTTTAAATGAGCAAAAATACTTTTGTAGCAACGTTTCTGAAATAATAAACTCAGATGATAATGAAATAATTAAACCATTAAAAATTAGTAAAACGCAAATGAAAATATTGACATTACTGAACGATGGTTTAACACAAACAGAAGTTGCAACAAAAATGAAAATTGCAGAAAGAACAGTAATTAATCATCTAGCTATTTTACGCAATAATAACAATTGTAATTCAACTGTTGAACTAGTTCATCGTTTTAAATTTTGGGTTTAAATCATTGAAAAACAGTGAATTATTTAAAAATTAGTAAAAAATTACCATTTTTTATACGAAAACTTATTTTTTAATTTGAAAACACTAAAAAATAAAAATTATGGCATTTTACATTAATGAAATCTATGGTGCAATTCCATGCAGCGTAAAGTACACCGTTTTAGACGCGAGTTTAAACACAATTTAATCTAGAACTATTATTAACCCTCCGACCCCAGGACTATAATACTCCCCAGTTGTTGGACCGAAGTTTAGTGGTGCTAAGTTAATATTTTGTTTTGAATTATGCAGCATTTTGGTTTAAAGATATTGAATATGCTTCATTGGGTTTCATTCCAATAGTTTGGTGTTTCTTGTTGTGATAATACTCGATATAGGTCTGAACTCCTTCAAATAGTTCAAGACCTGTATCGCAAGGGTTCAGATAAATATGGTTGTATTTGATAGTTTTCCAGAACCTTTCAATCCAAATATTATCTGTGGCTCTGCCTTTTCCATCCATCGATATTTTGATTTTCTTTTCCTCAAGATAATGTATCCATGTGGGATTGGTATATTGTCCTCCTTGGTCGGTGTTTATGATTTCAGGCACTCCGTTTTCAGCTATGGCAGCTTCTAACACGTTCAAGCACCATTGTTTCGTCATGGAGTTACTAATGCCCCAACCCATGATTTTACGGCTAAATACATCTATGATTGCTGTCATGTACATAAATCCTTTTGCCATAGGGATATAGGTAATATCGGTACACCACACTTGGTTGGCACGTTCAATCTTTAAACCCCGTAATAAATAGGGTTTTATATATTCTCTAAGTGCACCTTTTGTTAGGTTCTTCCTACGATATATGGTGTCGTGGCCCATCAATTTAAACATCCTTCTAATTCGTTTTGGACCCACTGGATATCCTTGCTCTTGCAACCAATCTACCATTGATACCACACCCTCTGTAGGATGAACTGTGAGGTGTTTATCCATAAGTGACATCATTTTTAAATTCTCAGGCTTTTCTGGTATGGGCGCATAGTAAAGAGAGCTCCTGGGAACACTCAGTAACTCACATTGTTTGCGCAATGATAATGTAGATCTTTTTAATTTGATGGCTTCCATTCGCTCTCGGGTATCCCCAATTTCTTTGCACTTTTTTTTAAAAAGTCGAGTTCAACTTTTAGCTTGCCAATTTGGGCGTAAAGCTTCTCCACAGGAACATCTTGATCATCGCTTTGCGTTTCCTTTGCATTAGAAAATGCGGCAGACATGTTGGTCAAGAACTCTGTTTTCCATTTAGAAATGGTTACAGCATTCACTTCAAATTTTTGAGATAATTGTGCCAAGGTTAGTTGTTCTTTAGCGGCTTCTAGGGCAACTTTAGCCTTAAATTCAGGCGTAAATTTGCGGCGGGTTTGTTTTGTCATATTGTTTAGTCAAATTAAGTGATTTTTTAACTAAACTTTTGGTCCAATTTTTAGGGAGTATTATATTATACTTATAGTTGCATAGATTCAAATAATACACTCCCTAATGTAATTTTTGGGAAAAACTTGAGAGGCAACCAAAGTACTGCTCAAGATATCGCTGAACTCATTGTCGATGATAGTGGTTACAGTTATTATCTTACTGTAGGATGGTATATAGGAATAAAAGTTAAAATAGATGGTAATAAAATTTTAAAAGTCAACGCAAATCATAAGCTTATTTGGGAGAAACCTTGTGGATTTAATTCTACTTTAGAAACTGGAAATCATCCTAATCGAAAAACCTATTACATATCCAATTCAGCTAATTTGCTTGCCCTTAACAAAAACTATTTGTTTTATTACGATGGGAAATATTTAGCTGCTTACAGCAAAATGACAGGAAATTTTGTTGGAAATGTAGACTCATCTTCTAAAAAGATTCCCCTTGATATTCAGGGAATTTCTGTTGATGATTACAATAATATTTATGTTGGTGGCGATTCTGCCACTATCCGTATTTACAACTTCAACGGTACCAATTTTAAGTTACTCAAAGTCCTTAATCCACTCAACTCAACCTCCAAACAGCAAGTAAATGAAGTTCGAATTAATATTACCAACGGCTTAATTTTTTA
>CANKVM010000093.1 GCA_947487175.1 Flavobacteriales bacterium
GAAACGGGAATGTTGTTAACCACACAATTTAAAGCCGATGCAATGGCCTGCGGTGAAAAAATGGTTCCAAATGGATTGGCAGTTACAGGCAAAAAGAGGTTGCCAAACAATTTTGAAATTTCGTCAGAAAAACATGAACCAATGAAAAGCATTTCATGTGGTGAATTCCAAATCGGCTTTGGTTGGATAGGGAATTCCGACATTAATAGCTGTTTTTTCTGAGCGCTGCTTTTCATTGTATGCAAACAAACAAAAAATGTTTCATTTTTCGATAACTTTGTGGCAATATGAATGAAATTCGCAAAAAAGAAAATCTCCACGTTGTGCTTTGGCTGATCAAAGATTTTGCTTGGATTTCAGGATATAAACTTTTGGGGTTAATCATGGCTCCACCTACAATTATTCTTGCCATTTATTTGACATGGTTGAGTAAGAACAATAAGTCAGATTTTTATCATAACCTTTCAATCTGTTTTTGGATATCGGCAAACGTAATTTGGATGTTTGGTGAGTTTTATTTTCACGATACCAAAAGGTACGTAGCCATTCCATTTTTTATATGTGGGTTGGGAATTATGTTGTTTTACTATTTGAATTTGCTAATCTCAAAGTACAAAAAATAGCAAAGGCCCGATTTCTCGAGCCTTTACAACAACCAAACTAAACTAAATAACACACATGTTACTTTCTATGAATACACTGGAAGAATTCTTCCCATTGTGTTTGTGAGAGGGTATTTTGAATTTCTTGTAGCATTTGTCTGAAATTTGCTGAACAATTAATTCTGATTTTATTGTCTTCCATATTAGAACGGAATAGTTTCAAAAATGTATCAGGTACTCCCGTCATTATTGAGTCATAATCTTTTTTGCTAATTTCTTTTTGATTCAACAGTCTTTGTAGATTGCATAAATATTTATTTAATGAATCGTTGCAATTGTTAAGAATCGCTTCTGCATTCTGAATCAAAGGCAGTTGTTTGTTTTCAAATTTTTGAATGATACCCTCCAATGATTCTTTGGTGGATGGTGAATAAGATTCCCAGTTGACCCTATTGAAATTTGATTCCTTAAAATATTCAAAATTGATGTCGTTGTAATCGTAGTATCCGCACAACGCAGGAATTTTTGTGGTTATAAGGTAATCGTAAGACAAACCAAAATGAGCAATTTCTATTGTTTGAAAGTTGCTATTGTAGGTTGGGGTGATTTGATCTGATTCGGTTTCTGCTTGGTAAACCAAATCGGAAATGTTCTGTTCTCGTTGTGCCAAAGGATTGGACTCCTTTTGGCAACCCATTATAAGAGATGCAGTTGCCAAAAGGGTCCAGAAGAATTTATAAGTTTTCATTTTTAAGAGTGTTTGACGTGAATACAATGAAAGATGGAATGTCCCCCAAAAAAAGAATTTGCATTTTTCGCAAAAAAACAATTTCGCATGATTGGAATGTGATTGTTACCTTTGCAGTATATGATGGAAACAGAAGTTTACGTGCCTGTAAATAAGGTTCGTATTGTAACTGCTGCTAGTTTATTTGATGGCCATGACGCGGCAATCAATGTAATGCGAAGAATCATTCAGGCAACTGGGTGCGAAGTGATTCATTTGGGTCACGACAGAAGTGTTCAAGAAGTTGTTGAAACTGCAATTCAAGAGGATGCAAATGCAATAGCAATGACGAGCTACCAAGGCGGTCATAATGAATACTTAAAATACATGTATGATTTATTGAAGGAAAGGGGAGCCAACCACATTAAAATATTTGCTGGTGGCGGTGGTGTTATCCTTCCAGAAGAAATCAAAGATTTAATGGCATACGGAATTACCCGTATCTACAGTCCAGATGATGGACGTGCCATGGGGTTGCAAGGAATGATCAACGATTTGGTACGCCAAAGTGATTTTCCTACGGGACATAAATTAAACGGGGAGGCCGGCAAATTAGCTTCTCGTTCTAAAATAGATATTGCGAGATTAATTACTGCTGCTGAGAATTATCCTGAGTTGCACGCAACTACCTTGGATCAAATTCGCGAGCAAGCGGCTGATATTTCTGTTCCAATTTTAGGAATTACTGGAACCGGCGGTGCTGGTAAAAGTAGTTTGGTGGATGAAGTTGTTAGAAGATTTTTGCTTGATTTTGACGATAAAAATTTGGCAATCATTTCAATTGATCCTTCAAAAAGAAAAACGGGTGGTGCATTGTTAGGCGATAGAATTCGCATGAACAGCATCAACCACGATAGGGTTTACATGCGTTCAATGGCAACGCGTCAAGCGAACTTGGCAATGAGTTCTCATGTTGATGATGCTGTGGCTATTTTGAAAGTTGCGGGTTACGATTTGATTATTGTTGAAACCAGCGGAATTGGTCAAAGCGATACCCAAATTACAGAACATTGCGATGTTGCTTTGTATGTGATGACCCCTGAATATGGAGCTGCAACCCAATTGGAAAAAATTGACATGCTTGATTTTGCCGATGTTGTTGCTTTAAATAAATTTGACAAGAGAGGTGCTTTAGATGCGTTGCGTGATATTCGCAAGCAATTTCAGCGCAACCATAAATTATTTGACCAAGACACAGACTTAATGCCTGTGTTTGGAACCATTGCAAGTCAATTCAATGATCCAGGAATGAACAGTTTGTATCAGTGTTTGATGCATACAGTTGCAACAAAGACTGGAATTGATTTGAAAAGCAATTGGTCTGCAACGAATGAATTGAGTGAGAAGATATTTATCATTCCACCAGCGAGAAACCGTTATTTAAGTGAAATTTCTGAATCTAACAGAGCCTACGATGCAAAAGCAAACGCGCAGCGTAAAATTGCTCAAAGAATGTATGGAATTCAAGAAACCATAGATACAATTGGCGAAAGCAATGAAATGGATGCGCATTTGGCAATGGGCAAAGATGCTTTTGTTGATAGCCTAAAGAAAATGTTTGTTGAATTGGAAAGCCAATTGGAACCTGCAAATAGAAAACTAATCGAGAATTGGGAAGCCAAAGCACAACAATACCGCGATGAGTTTTATATTTTTAAAGTTCGCGATAAGGAAATCAAAATTCAAACCCATTCTGAAAGTTTAAGTCATTCGCAAATTCCAAAAGTTTCTACCCCTAAATACAAAGGGTGGGGCGATTTGCTCCATTGGCAGTTGCAGGAAAATGTTCCTGGTGAATTCCCTTATACCTCTGGAATTTATCCATTCAAACGCGAAGGTGAAGATCCTACAAGGATGTTTGCTGGTGAGGGTGGACCAGAAAGAACCAACCGCAGATTTCACTACGTGAGTAAGGCAATGCCTGCAAAACGTTTGAGTACTGCTTTTGACTCTGTTACCCTTTATGGCCGTAACCCTGAGTTACGTCCTGATATTTATGGTAAAATTGGAAATGCAGGTGTAAGCATTTGTTGCTTAGACGATGCAAAGAAATTATACAGTGGATTTAATTTGTCTGATCCAAAAACATCGGTGTCCATGACCATCAACGGTCCGGCTCCAATGTTGTTAGGTTTCTTTTTGAATGCTGCCATTGACCAACAATGTGAGCTTTACATCAAAGCGAACTCATTAGAGGACCAAGTGAATGCAAAGATTGATGCCATTTACGCTGCAAAAGGATTAAGCAGACCAACTTACCAAGGCGAATTGCCAGAAGGAAATGACGGTTTGGGATTGATGCTTTTGGGTGTTACCGGTGATCAAGTTTTAGAAGCTAGCGTTTATAACGATATCAAAGTTTGGACATTATCTCAAGTGAGAGGAACTGTTCAAGCGGATATTTTGAAGGAAGACCAAGCTCAAAATACATGTATTTTCAGTACAGAATTCGCACTTCGTTTGATGGGTGATGTTCAAGAATATTTCATTCATAACAAAGTACGTAATTTCTATTCTGTAAGTATCAGTGGTTACCACATTGCTGAGGCAGGTGCCAACCCAATTACCCAATTGGCATTTACCTTGTCGAACGGATTTACTTATGTAGAATACTACTTAAGTAGGGGAATGAACATTGACGATTTTGCTCCAAACTTAAGTTTCTTCTTTAGCAATGGGGTAGATCCTGAGTATGCAGTAATTGGTCGTGTAGCAAGAAGATTGTGGGCAAAAGCCATGAAATTGAAGTATGGCGCTAATTCTCGTTCTCAAATGTTGAAATACCACATTCAAACAAGTGGACGCAGTTTGCATGCACAAGAAATTGACTTTAACGATATTCGTACCACTTTGCAAGCATTATATGCCATTTACGACAACTGTAATTCGTTGCATACAAACGCTTATGATGAGGCTATTACAACTCCTACCGAAGAAAGTGTTCGTAGGGCAATGGCAATTCAATTGATTATTAATAAAGAACTTGGATTGGCTAAAAACGAAAATCCAACCCAAGGGGCATTTATCATTGAAGAATTGACGGACCTTGTTGAAGAAGCTGTGTTGACTGAATTCGATAGAATTACAGAACGTGGTGGTGTATTGGGCGCAATGGAAACCATGTACCAACGTGGTAAAATTCAAGAAGAGAGTTTGTATTATGAAACCTTGAAACATACTGGAGAATATCCAATTATTGGGGTAAATACATTCTTGAATAGCAAAGGTTCACCAACTTTGGTTCCTGGTGAGGTAATCAGAAGTACCGAAGAAGAAAAGCAATTCCAAATTGAAACCATCGAAACATTGCACAAATTGCATGGTGATGTTGCTGTTGATTTGCTAAATCAATTGCGTGTTTCTGCCGTTGAAAATAAGAATTTATTTGCTGAATTGATGGAGGTTTGCAAAGTGAGTTCTTTGGGACAAATTACAGAATCATTATTTGAAGTAGGTGGTCAGTATCGCCGAAATATGTAATTGATTTTCAATATTGTTTGAGAATGATTTCCATATTTTGTTTTACGATGAAAAGATTGTTTTGAGATTCAATTTTATAATTGCCGGAAATCCATGTACCTGAAATATTGTTTGAAGCGGTTTTATGGAATAACATGGGTTCTTTGTTTGGCATGAATAGTTCTACTCTATTCGAATCAGAACTAAAGATGAGAAAACTTTGCATAATTGCATCAAAAGGGGAGTCTGAATCTGTTGGAAGCGCTTGGTCAACGGGAGGCATTAGTGCCAAACCTTCGTTAAAAAGCTGCAGACAACGCCCTTGAACTTGTGACCAGCAGTAACCTGCAGACCTGATGCAACCATGCACATCTCTGTCGTTTCCCACAATTGGGTGTATTTCCTCTCGCTGAGCGATATCACTTGGGCTTGAATTTCTTGGACCCTCATCATCAACGGTAATTTCTCTTGCCGTTTTTACTGCATTTTGTGAAGTTCCACAGCCTACATTCAACTGAATGATAAAAATTATTGCGATTAAAAATGGTACTCGATTTTTCATGTTGCAATTTACAATTGTTAAACGGCATTTGAAATAAACAAAAAGGTGCTGGATTATTGTTTTATCACTTTAAATGTTTGTTTCAAATTATCTCCTACACGCAGCAAATAGATTCCTGCAGGTAGTGCTGAAATATCAAGTTGATTTGTGTTTTTCTGTTCTAAAAGCAATTTTCCTAAAAGATCAGTTAAGATAATATTTGCATTTACAGATAAGTAAATATTGCCCGTTGTTGGGTTAGGGAAAATGTTTATTTCTGTATTTTTATTTCCTATTTTGTTTATTCCTAGTGTATTATCATTGTGATAACGAACTAAAGCAAAATCATAGTTATTGTTAAATGCGCTAACACCCGCTGCAATAATTTTACCATCACTTTGAAGGGCAAGCGCACATTTAATATAATAAAGATCAGTATTATGATTGCCAACTGGAGTGGCCACAATTCCCGCATTTCCAAAAGTGCTATCTAAACTGCCATTTGTTTTATAACGGACTACGGACAAATTCAAAGCAAAATCTGACCCAGAAATGCTATATCCCCCAGCTATGATTTTACCATCGCTTTGAATAACTAAGGAATTAACTTTTTCGACATCTGAAATATTTGTATTTACTATTCCATTATTGCCAAAAGTATTATCTAAACTTCCGTTGGTAGTATAACGAGCTAACACAAAACCCCCACCAGCCACCAAAATTTTACCATCACTTTGAATGGCTATTGCTTCTGCATAAGCAAAATCACCAATAGCTGTAGAAATAATTCCATCAGTACCAAAAGTGCTATCAAAGCTGCCATTGGTATTAAAACGGATTAAGGCAAACTCAAGCGTTGTGCCTCCTGTTGAGGTAACTTTCTCGATAAAACCAGCCACCGCAATTTTGCCGTCACTTTGAATGGCTAAAGCAAGGCCACCCAAGCCATATTTATTTGCAATTCCATTGAACCCAAATGAACTATCTAAAGTTCCGTTGGCAGTAAAACGTAATAAAGAAATATATGCACCGCTCTGTGAAAAACATGCTACAATTATTTTACCATCATTTTGAATAGTTACGGCATTTGCAATAGCATCGCCACTAATAATTGCAGTCCCGCCATTGCCAAAGGTTGCATCTAAGCTGCCATTGCTATTGAAGCGGATTAAACCTTGGGACCCTTGCCCAGCCACCAAAATTTTACCATCACTTTGAATGGCAATGGAGTTAATAGAATACCATATTTCAGTTGCTACAATTCCACCAATCCCAAAAGTTGCATCTAAGCTGCCATTGGTATTATAACGTATTAAAGCATATTTCTGATCGCTTGTGCCCGCCACTATAATTTTACCGTCACTTTGAATGGCGGTTGCATTGCCTCTATCGTCGAGACATGTTTTTTTACCACCAAAAGTTGTAGTTGTAATGCCAAAGTTATTATCTAAACTACCATTGGTTGTAAAGCGTACTAAGCACATCTTGCCATTGTTATAAAAATATCTATCAAGGTTAATAGTGTTAGGGGAAATAGTGCCTACTGCTATAATTTTACCATCACTTTGAATTGCAACAGATTGAACAATAGAATAAGTACTACTAGTAGCCAAAGTTACAATTCCACCGTTACCAAAAGTATTGTCTAAACTTCCATTGCTAGTATAACGAACTAAAGCAAAAACTTGAACCGTATCTTTGTAACTAAAACTGTAACCTCCCGCCAAAATTTTTCCATTGCTTTGAATGGCAATAGAATAAACAACAGAAGAAATACCTATAGAAGTAGTCACAATTCCCGCATTTCCAAAAGTGCTATCTAAACTGCCATTGGTATTATAACGGACTAAAGCAAAATCATTTTTAGAGCTATTCTGACTAACACCTCCCACTGCAATTTTGCCATCTTTTTGAATGGCAATAGAAGTAGTATAAATATTTTTAGCAGTAGTTGCCATGCCACCAATCCCAAAAGTTGCATCCAAGGTGCCGTTGGTAGTGTATCGTCTTAAATTATCAGTGCCAGCCACCATAATTTTTCCATCACTTTGAATGGCGACACCCTCGTCAGTAGACGCAATAAAAGAATTGGTTGTATTTGTAGTTACAATTCCACTTTCACCAAAGGTTGTGTCTAAGCTGCCATTGATAGTAAAGCGAACTAATTCATTTGTAATAATCGGAGGTAGAGGAGGTGGACGCTCTTCGTAGCGTTCGAATACTACCATAATTTTATCATCACTTTGAATTGCAATGGAACGACCAGGCCTTCCTCTACCTGTCACAATTCCACCAGTGCCAAAAGTAGTATCTAAACTGCCATTGGTATTATAACGAACTAAACCTGAAGTGCCAGACACCACAATTTTGCCATCACTTTGAATGGCAATTGCATTTGCTGCATCGTTACTGCCGATGTCGGTACTCACAATTCCATCATTTCCAAAGGTGGCATCTAAACTGCCATTGGTATTATAACGAACTAATAAAATATCGTTATCACTAGAATTACCGCTATTAGGATCGCATTTAGTACCTTCATGATAACCTGCCACTAAAATTTTACCATCACTTTGAATGGCTGTGGCATTTCCTCCTGAATTTTTACTAATTCTAATAATATTTGTAGTTACAATTCCACTATCACCAAGGCTTAGGTCTAAGGAACCCGCTTGAGCGAAAGAAGTTACAGGTAGATAGATGCAAAAAACGAATAAAATCGTTTTTTCGATAAGTTTGAGATTTTTCATGTTTTGTAATTTTCAAGTTCCTAAATGCTTGACTTTATTCTTTAATCACTTTAAATGTTTGGTTTAGATTATCTCCATAACGCAATAAATAGATGCCTGCAGGTAGTGCTGAAATATCCAGTTGATTTGTGTTTTTCTGATCTAAAAGCAATTTTCCTAAAAGATCAGTTAAGATAATATTTGCATTTACAGATAAATATATTTTACCAGTTGTTGGGTTAGGGTAAACCTGAGGTGACTTACTTTGAGCAATTGTATTAATTACTGTTCCGCTGCAGCTTTCACTAAAAGATGCTATAGTATCTACATTATTATCCCAATTAGCGTTACTCCATGAGGCATCATCTACTTCTATGCATTTTAGGTTTGGGTT
>CANKVM010000094.1 GCA_947487175.1 Flavobacteriales bacterium
CTTCTATTACAGAAGCTGAAATCTTGGCTGCACTTCGTCCTGCTGTTATTGATATGAAAATTGTACCAATGATGTGTGGATCATCTTTCAAAAACAAAGGTGTTCAAACAATGTTGGATATGGTAATGGAATTATTGCCTAGCCCTATCGATAAAGGTGGTGCAAAAGGAATTAATCCTAAAACTGAAAAAGAAGAAATACGTAAAGCAGACTATAACGAACCATTCTGCGCTTTGGCATTTAAAATTGCTACTGATCCTTTTGTAGGTCGTTTGTGTTTCCTTAGAGCTTACTCTGGTAAGTTGGATGCGGGTTCTTATGTTTTGAATATGAGAACTGGTAATAAAGAACGTATTTCTCGTATATTCCAAATGCATGCTAACAAACAAAACCCTATCGATTACTTGGGAGCTGGTGATATTGGAGCTGCAGTTGGTTTTAAAGATATTAGAACTGGAGATACATTGGTTACAGAAAATGCACCAATTATTCTTGAGTCAATGGTATTCCCTGAGCCAGTTATTGGTTTGGCGGTTGAACCAAAAACGCAAGCGGATATGGATAAATTGGGTATGGCTTTGAATAAATTAGCTGAAGAGGATCCAACATTCAAAGTTCACACAGATCAAGAAACTGGTCAAACAGTTATCTCTGGTATGGGTGAGTTACACTTAGATATTATCCTGGATCGTTTGAAGCGTGAATTTAAGGTAGAATGCAACCAAGGGGCACCTCAAGTTGCTTATAAAGAAGCTCTTACGAAGAAATATACACATCGTGAAACATACAAGAAACAAACAGGTGGTCGCGGTAAATTTGCGGATATCCAATTTGATCTTGGGCCTGCTGACGATACATTCGTTGGAGAAGGTTTACAGTTTGTAAATGATATTACAGGGGGTTCTATTCCTCGTGAATTTATTCCTGCAGTTGAAAAAGGTTTCAGAGCATCAATGGTGAATGGTTGTTTAGCTGGATTCCCAATTGATCGTATTAAAGTACGTTTGTTTGATGGTTCTTTCCACGCAGTTGACTCAGATTCATTGTCGTTTGAAATTGCTGCAAAATCTGGTTTCAGAGAAGCATCAAGAAGTTGTGGACCGGTATTGTTAGAACCAATCATGAAATTGGAGGTTGTAACACCTGCTGAAAACACAGGAGATATAATGGGAGATTTGAATCGTCGTCGTGGCCAATTGGAAGGTATCGATGAGCGTGCAGGTTCTCAAATAGTAAAAGCAAAAGTACCATTGAGTGAAATGTTTGGTTATGTAACAACATTGCGTACAATCACCTCTGGTCGTGCAAGTAGTACAATGGAATTCAATAATTATGCTGAAACTCCGAAAAGTATTGCAGAAGAAGTTTTAAAGAAAGTTAAAGCGTAAGCTTAATTGAAATAATAATGGTAAGCCAAAAGATAAGAATCAAGTTAAAGTCTTTCGATCATAATTTGCTGGATAAATCAGCAGAGAAGATAGTGAAAGCGGTACGCACCACCGGAGTCGTAGTAAGTGGACCGGTGCCTCTACCAACCCGTAAGAAAATTTTCACTGTTTTGCGTTCACCTCACGTGAACAAAAAAGCAAGGGAACAGTTCCAATATTGTACTTATCAGCGTTTGATTGATATTTTCAATGGTTCAACAAAAACAGTTGATGCCTTAATGAAAATTGAATTGCCAAGCGGAGTTGAGGTTGAAATTAAATTGTAAGAGCGATGAACGGTTTAATAGGAAAAAAATTAGGAATGACCAGCATCTTTAATGAAGATGGAAAAAGAGTTGCTTGTACAGTAATTCAAGCTGGTCCTTGTGTAGTTTCACAAGTAAAAACTGTTTCTAACGATGGTTACGATGCAGTTCAATTGGCTTACGGAGATAAGAAAGAAAAACATTCTAATTCAGCACAAATTGGTCACTTTGCAAAAGCAAATACTTCAGCGAAATCTGCAGTAGTTGAATTCAGAGATTTTCCAACTGATATGGTATTAGGTTCTATCTTGGATGTAACTATTTTTGAAGTTGGTGATTTCGTTGACGTAATCGGAACTTCAAAAGGTAAAGGTTTCCAAGGTGTTGTTAAACGTCATGGTTTTGCCGGTGTTGGTGAAGCAACTCATGGTCAACATAATCGTTTAAGAGCTCCAGGTTCTATTGGTGCTTGTTCTTTCCCTGGTCGTGTATTCAAAGGAATGCGTATGGCTGGTAGAACTGGTGGTGATCGTGTGAAATCTACAAACTTAACTATTTTGAAAATTGATGCGGAAAGAAATCTTTTAGTAATAAAAGGATCTGTTCCTGGTCATAATGGTGCTACTGTAATAATTGAAAAATAAGATCATGGAATTTAAAGTTTTAAATAAACAAGGTGCAGAAACTGGTCGTACAGTTACTTTGTCAACCGATATTTTTGGTGTAGAACCTAATGACCATGCTATCTATTTGGATGTTAAGCAGTTCATGGCAAATCAGCGTCAAGGAACACACAAAACCAAAGACAGAACAGAGATTTCACGTTCAACACGTAAGATCTTCCGTCAAAAAGGTACAGGTGGAGCACGTCATGGTTCATTAAAAAGTGGTATATTTGTAGGCGGTGCTAGAATTCATGGTCCACGTCCAAGAGATTATTCATTTAAATTGAATAAAAAATTGAAGCGTTTGGCTCGTATTTCTGCTTTATCGTACAAAGCAAAAGACAATCAAATAGTAGTAATTGAAGATTTCAACATGACAAACCCTAAAACTTCTGAGTTTGTAGGTTTGTTGAAAGCTTTGAACATTTCAGGAAGATCATTGTTTGTTACTCCAGATACAGATAAAAATGTTTATTTGTCAGGACGTAATATAGAGGGAAATACTGTAATGCGTGCTGCTGATTTGAATACTTATGAAGTGTTGAAAGCTTCAAGTTTAATATTAACAGAAAGTTCTATTTCTAAAATAGAGGAGACTAATAAAAAATGATACTGAAGAAACCATTGATAACTGAGAAAATGACATCTCTAATGGACAAAAGAGGACAGTACGGTTTCGTTGTAGATCCAAAATCTACGAAAGACGAAATTAAAGCTGAAGTTGAAAAGTTCTATGGAGTTGAAGTTGCATCAGTTAACACTATGATCACACGGGGGAAAGCACGCAAGAATCGTCGTACAGGCCAAATCTCCGGTTATACTAACAAGTATAAAAAGGCTATTATTACATTGAAAGAAGGATTTACAATTGACTTTTACGAAAACATCTAATGGGAGTACGTCGTCTTAAACCAACAACTCCAGGACAAAGATTTCGCGTGGCGAATACCTTTGAGGAAATAACTACAGATAAGCCTGAAAAGTCATTACTTGTTCCTATAAAGAAATCAGGTGGACGTAACAACCAAGGTCGTATGACAGTACGTTTCATTGGTGGTGGTCACAAACGTAGATACCGTCTTATTGATTTCAAAAGAAATAATTTTGGAATAGTAGGTGAGGTTAAAACAGTAGAATATGATCCAAACAGAAGTGCATTCATCTCTTTAGTTGAATATTCTGATGGAGAAAAAAGATATATCATTGCGCCAAATGGTGTTAAAGTAGGGCAAAAAGTTGAACAAGGTCCAGGTGTAGTGCCTGAAATTGGAAACGCTTTGTTGTTAACTGAAATTCCTTTGGGAACTTTGATTCATAATATTGAAATGTCGCCAGGCCAGGGAGCTAAAATTTGCAGAAGTGCAGGATCATACGCTCAGTTAATGGCTCGTGAAGGGAAATATGCTTCAATTAAATTGCCATCTGGAGAAAGTCGTTTGATTTTGTCAGCATGTTTGGCAACTATTGGTTCTGTTTCAAATAGCGAACACAGCCAAGAAGTAAAAGGTAAAGCTGGTCGTTCAAGATGGCTCGGAATTCGTCCTAGAACTAGAAGTTCTGTGATGAACCCAGTCGATCACCCAATGGGTGGTGGTGAAGGTCGTAGTAAAGGTGGTCAACCAAGATCACGTAACTTGATTTATTCACAAGGTCAGAAAACTCGTGCACCGAAGAAAAGCAGCTCTAAGTTGATTATCGAGAAAAGAAAGTCTATCCGCAATAAGTAATAATTAGAGAACAAGCGAAATGGCAAGATCCATAAAAAAAGGACCCTTTGTAGACATCAAGTTGATGCACAAAGTTGATGTCTTGAACGAATCAAAGAAAAAATCAGTGATCAAAACTTGGTCACGTAGAAGTTTAATTATCCCTGATTTTGTAGGGCATACTTTTGCAGTACACAACGGAAATAAATTTATCCCAGTATATGTTACCGAGAATATGGTAGGACATAAACTAGGTGAGTTCGCTCCAACTAGAACATTCAAAGGACACGGAAAATAAAAGGAACATGGAAGCTAAAGCAATTTTAAGAAACTGTCCGTTGTCACCACGTAAAATGAGATTGGTGGCGGATTTAGTTAGAGGCCAACGTGTAGAAAGAGCGTTGAATATCCTTCAATTCAATCAAAAACCTGCGTATGCAATCTATTTGAGTAAATTAATCAAAAGTGGTATTGCCAATTGGGGTGTAATCAATCCAGATGATCGTATCGAAGATGGTGAATTGTTTATCAAAACTATCATGGTTGATGGTGGCGTTACAATGAAGCGTTTGAGAACTGCTCCTCAAGGTCGTGGTTACAGAATTAGAAAAAGGTCAAACCACGTAACTGTGATTATTGATAGTATAAAAAATAATAATAACGAAACGGAAGCATAACAATGGGACAAAAAATAAACCCTATAGGATTTCGTCTAGGTATCATCCGTGGTTGGGATTCTAACTGGTACGGAGGTAAAGACTACGGCGATAAATTGGTAGAAGACGAAAAAATTCGTAAATACCTTACTGTGCGTATTCCAAAAGGAGGAATCGCAAAAGTAATTATCGAGCGTACATTAAAGCGTATTACATTAACTATCAACACATCTAGACCAGGAATTGTAATTGGTAAAGGTGGTCAAGAAGTAGATGCAATTCGTGAAGAGATTAAAAAAATAACTGGTAAAGATGTTCAAATTAACATCAATGAAATTAAGCGTCCTGAATTAGATGCGAGATTGGTTGGTGAAAATATTGCACAACAAATTGAAAACCGTTTCTCATACAAGCGTGCAATTAAAAATGCTATCCAAGGAACAATGAAAATGGGTGCTGATGGAATTAAAGTTCGTATCAGTGGTCGTTTGAATGGTGGTGAGATTGCCCGTTCAGAAATGTATAAAGAAGGAAGAACGCCTTTACACACATTGCGTTCAAACATTGATTATGCATTGGTAGAAGCGCAAACAGTTTATGGTAAAATCGGTATTAAAGTATGGTTGTGTAAAGGTGAAATTTATGGTAAAGTAGATTTGTCTCCACAAACAGAAACCGATAGGAAAGGTCCAAATAATAGAGGTAACGATAGAAGAGACCGTGGTGGTCGTGACCGTCGTGATCGTCGTCGTAATAATGCATAAGGAGTAGAACAATGCTGAGTCCAAAAAGAACGAAATTTAGAAAACAACATAAAGGCCGTGTACACGGTATGGCTACAAGAGGTCATCGCGTAGTGTTCGGTAGCTTTGGTTTAAAATCGCTTGAGCCTCACTGGATAACTTCTCGTCAAATAGAAGCTGCCAGGATCGCTTTAACACGTTATTTGAAGCGTGAAGGTCAAGTGTGGATCAGAATTTTCCCTGACAAACCTATTACAAAGAAGCCTGCAGAGGTTCGTATGGGTAAGGGTAAAGGTGCTCCTGAATATTGGGTTGCTATCGTAAAACCAGGAACAATTATGTTTGAGGTTGCCGGTGTACCAATGGAAATTGCAAAAGAAGGTATTCGCCTTGCAGCACAGAAATTACCTGTGTCTTGTAAGTTTGTTGTACGTCCTGATTATAACGAGGAGGCTTAATTATGAAATTCGAAGAAATTAAATCATTACCAAATAAAGAATTGGTAGAACGTTACAGAGAAGAACGCAAACTTTTGACACAAATGAAGTTTCAAAATGCGGTTTCTCAAATAGATGGTCCTCATAAATTGAAGGAATCAAGAAAGAATATTGCGCGTATGTTAACTGAGTTAAACTCACGCAGAACTGAAGCTGAGTATCAAGCATACCTTAAAAAAACGAGTGAAGAAAACTAATGGAAACAATTAGAAACTCCAGAAAAGAGATCATAGGCATTGTGAGTAGTGCCAAAATGGACAAAACCATTGTGGTTGCCGTTGTTCGTAGTGTAAAACACCCGAAATATGGTAAATATTTTAAGAAAACCAAAAAGTTTGCTGCCCATGACGAAACTAACCAATGTGGTGAGAACGATATCGTTCGCATCATGGAAACTCGTCCTTTGAGCAAAAACAAATGTTGGAGATTAGTGGAAATAGTAGAAAAAGCTAAATAACATGGTACAAACAGAATCAAGATTAAAAGTAGCTGATAACAGCGGTGCTAAAGAAGTACTTTGTATTAGAGTACTAGGTGGTACTGGACGACGTTATGCCAGTGTTGGTGATAAAATCGTTGTCAGTGTTAAGCATGCAATGCCAGGTGGAAACATCAAAAAAGGTGCAGTATCAAAGGCAGTGGTTGTTCGTGTTAAGAAGGAAATTCGTAGAGCCGATGGTTCTTACATTCGCTTCGATGAGAATAGCTGCGTTTTATTAAATAATTCAGATGAACCAAGAGGTACGCGCATCTTCGGTCCAGTGGCAAGAGAATTGCGCGATAAACAATTCATGAAAATTGTGTCATTGGCACCTGAAGTTTTATAATCATGGCGAAAAGCGCATTTAAATTACACATCAAAAAAGGCGATACTGTATTGGTATTAGCTGGTGATGATAAAGGAAAATCTGGAAAAGTGTTAACTGTTTATCCAGAGAAAAGTAGAGCTATTATAGAAGGTTTAAACATTGTTAGCAAACATCGTAAACCAACTGCACAGAATACTGGTGGTAAAATTGATAAAATTGAAGCTCCTATTCATATTTCTAATCTTATGGTAATGGTTGGTGGTAATCCAACTCGTATCGGTAGAAAAGTAAATGAGAATAATAAACTTCAACGTTTTGCTAAAAAAACTGGAGAATTTATTAAATAATTAAATTATGAGTTACGTTCCAAGATTAAGAGATAAATATTCGGCTGAAGTTGTTCCTGCGATGATGGCTAAATTCAACTATAAAAATGTAATGGAAATCCCTTGCATTACCAAAGTTGTTTTGAACCAAGGAGTAGGCGCTGCCGTAAATGATAAAAAATTGGTAGATACTGCCATCGAAGAGATGTCAAAAATTACCGGTCAAAAAGCACAAGCAACTTTTTCTAAGAAAGCTATTTCGAACTTTAAATTAAGAGAGAATATGCCTATTGGTTGTAAAGTTACTTTACGTAAAGAAAAAATGTTCGAATTCTTAGACAGATTGGTTTCTGTTGCACTTCCTCGTGTTCGTGACTTCCAAGGTTTGGATGTTAAAGGATTCGATGGTAGAGGCAACTGGACAATGGGTATCACTGAACAAATTATTTTCCCTGAAATTAATATTGATAAAACCAATAAAATTACGGGTATGGATATTACTGTTGTTACCTCAGCTAAAAATGACGAAGAGAGTTTAGAATTGTTAAAATTAATGGGTTTCCCTTTTAAAACTAAATAAATCATGGCAAAAGAAAGTATGAAAGCCCGCCAGCGTAAACGTGAAACAATGGTTGCACGCTATGCTGAAAAACGAGCTAAATTAAAAGCGGAAGGAAATTATGATGAATTGCAAAAAATTCCTCGTAATGCTTCCCCAGTAAGATTGAGAAATCGTTGTAAAATTACTGGTAAACCGAGAGGCTATATGCGCGTTTTCGGAGTTTGTAGAAATCAATTTCGTGAATTAGCTAGTAATGGTAAAATTCCAGGTGTAACTAAATCAAGTTGGTAAAATAGAAATAAAATGACTGATCCTATATCAGATTACCTAACGCGTTTGCGCAACGCAATCAAAGCGCAGCATCGTATTGTAGAGATTCCATCAAGTAATTTAAAAAGAGAGATTACTCGTGTGCTTTACGAAAAAGGTTATATCCTTAAATATAAATTTGAGGAAACCGAAAACAAACAAGGTGTAATTAAAATTGCATTGAAATATAATGCTCAATCTAGACTAAGTGCTATTTC
>CANKVM010000095.1 GCA_947487175.1 Flavobacteriales bacterium
CCGGTAAATCCTTGAACAACTATTCTTGAATTTTTATTTACTAGAATGCTCATGTGTCTATTTTTGTCCGGCAAAAATAACGTTATCGCTTCAAATTGCCACAATAAAGTGAATTTATCACCTAAAATAAACGTTACTTTTCTATCAAACTGGTAATATCATTCGATAATGGACCAGTAGTAGAAGCAAAGTAGCCCATTAAATGACCATTTTCGTCAATTAAATATTTATTAAAATTCCATTTCACCTCAGAATCTAACACCCCGTTCTTCGCTTTTTGACTCAACCAAGAGTAAAGAGAGTGTTGGTTCTGTCCTTTTACGTCAATTTTTTGTGTCAATTGAAATGTAACGCCAAAGTTCTTTTTACAAAATGCACCAATTTGTTCAGAATTGCCAGGTTCTTGACCGCCAAATTGATTACAAGGGCTACCAATAATGACAAGTTTTTCAGGATATTTTTCTTGAAGCTTTTGTAAATCTTCGTATTGCGGAGTAAACCCACATTCGCTAGCAGTATTTACAAATAAGATTTTTTTGCCTTTAAATTGATTTAAATCAATTGGCGTTTTTTCATCTAATGCCATTATTTTAATGCCATAAATAGATTCTGATGGTTGGCTCGATTGAACTGATTGTGCGTCTATGGTTTTTGATTTACCAAAAAAACATCCCGTCATAAGGGCTATTATGCCCGAAGCGAGCAACTTTCTTTTTAAATTTCTCATAATTATTAAAGAAACAAAGATAACCAAACAAAGGTTTTCATTATTTTCGTAGCATGAGAATTTCTAATTTCTTTTTTGGAGGGATATTTTTGGCTTTTGCACTCATGAGTTGTGAAGAAGAAAATCCGCCAATTAAGTTTACCGAACGACCATTATTAGATACCACCTACTTGAGCGCAGCACCCAATGCCCAAACAAAAAGAGTATTTTTGGCTGATGTAACAGGTGTTCGTTGTAATAACTGTCCACGGGCTGCCCAAAAAGCCTTCGATTTCCAATCAGCCAACCCGGGTCGCATCGAAATTGTTGCTATTTATCCTACTTATAAGCCGTTATCTAATCCTTGGGGTGATCCTTACGATACACTAAATACGCAAGATGCAGATGATTTGGCCAATTCAGTTGGGGTAGTTTCTGCATTGCCTTCTGGAATTATTGACAATATGCTTTACAATGGCAAAAGATTGATAGATGAAAATTCTTGGTCTGTGGTACTTGATGGTCAATTGGTAAAAACCACCCCAATAAATATTGATATCAATGCGAGATGGTTGTCTGCCGACAATAAAGGTAGAATTGAAGTTAAGGCTACTGCAAACAAGGCCATTGCAAATGGGGTGAGTTGGGTAATTGCCATACTCGAAGATGATATTGTAGGAAAACAATCTAATGCCACCGGTTACGATGAAAAATACAAATTCAAACATGTGCTTCGTAAAATCGTGAATTCTCCCATGGGTGATCCCTTGCAAACGCCTATGGTTGCCGGTTTTACAACCGAAAAACATTACTATATTCCTAGTGTTGTAAAATGGAAACCAGAACACTTAAGTTGTATGGTTTGGGTATTTGACAATACCACCAAAGAAATTTTGCAAGTTAGCAGTGCGAAATTCAGTTTATAATGCTTGGTTGGGATGAAGCAATAATTGGGTTTACACAATATTTAACCCTCGAAAAGTCTTTATCAAAACACAGTATTGAAGCGTATCACCGTGATATAGAAAAATTAAAATCTTGGTCATTGAACCAAGGAGTTAACAATTCTTTGTCCCTCAAAAGAAAAAACTTAGAGCAATTTTCTGCATTTATTGCCGATTTGGGATTTCAAGCTACATCCCAAGCTCGCATAGTTTCTGGCGTTAGGGCATTTTACAAGTATTTGGTGCTCGATGATTGGCTGGCCGAAAGTCCTGCCGATTTTTTAGAACCTCCCAAAGTGGGTAGGAAGTTACCTGTGGTTTTGAGTCCCGAAGAAATAGATGCCATGATCAATACCATTGACCGTTCAACCGATGAGGGCGAACGCAACGTGGCTATGCTAGAAACCTTATATAGTTGTGGTTTACGGGTATCAGAATTGGTGGGTTTGAAAATCACCCATGTTCATTTGAATGAACAATATGTGCAGGTTTTAGGGAAGGGTAATAAAGAACGCTTAGTGCCTATTTCTCACCGAGCATTGAAGCATATACAACTTTATACCAATAATATACGAAATAAACTCGACATTACCAAATCACACCGCGATACTGTATTTTTAAACCGTTACGGACGGGGCTTAACCCGACAATCGGTATTTTTGTTCATCAAAAAAGCGGCCTTGATGGCGGGAATCGACAAGGTAATTAGTCCCCACTCCTTCCGTCATAGTTTTGCCACACATTTGGTTGAGGCGGGTGCCGATTTGAGGGCGGTACAGGAAATGCTAGGGCATGAAAGTATTACCACAACAGAGATTTACACACACTTAGATCGGAATTATTTGGCGGATACTTTAATCAAGTTCCACCCAAGGTCGGTTTAATTAAACCAATTGGTCCAAGTTTTTTTGCCTTTCAAAAAATAACCAAATACCAAACTAGAATCAAGCACCCCCGATAATTGGGTTAAAGGAACGGGGTTTTCGGAAATTTGGAATTCGTTTTTATGCTTGTCGAAGTATTGGTGGGCTTTGATAATTTGAATTAGGTGCTTTGGTTTTCCTTTTAGCAGGAACAAAACTCCTGCCAATCCATCAAATAATTTACGCTGCAAGATTCTTTTAGATTTAATATTCTCTGGTAAATTCTTATGCAACATCAACAATGAATTTCTGAAATTGAGGTAAGTTTTCTTAGGGTTTTGATTCGATAAAGTTGCACCACCCATGTGGTAAAACGTACTTTGGTGGCAGTTGTGAATGGTGTAACCCAACAATTGCATTCTCCAACAAAGGTCAATTTCTTCCATGTGTGCAAAAAACGCTTCGTCTAAACCATTTGCTTTTTCCCAAGCTTCGCGTTTGATAAACATAGCGGCCCCGGATGCCCAGAATATTTGTCCAGATTCATTGTATTGACCATTGTCAGTTTCTACATTTCCAAAGATTCTTCCTTTGCAAAATGGGTATCCAAAAATATCAATGTAACCAGCTGCCGCTCCTGCATATTCGAATTTAGTGTGGTTGAAGTAGTCTAAAATTTTTGGTTGGCAAGCACCGAAGTTAGGATTGTTATTGGCGATTTCTAAAATTGGCTCTAACCAATTTGGAGCTGGTTCAGCATCAGAATTAAGCAGCACAAAAAAGTCGGCTTTTCTATTTTTGAGGGACAAATTGTAGCCACCGGCAAATCCAGAGTTGTAAGGCAAAACAACAACTTCTAAATTTGGATAAGTTGCTTTTACGAATTCTACAGAATCATCGGTGCTGGCATTGTCAACCACAACCACATTGCAATTAGGGTAGTTGGAATTAGCAATTACTTGCGGCAAACATTTTTCTAAAATACCACGTGTGTTGTAATTTAAAATGACAATATCAACAGATGGTTTGAACATTAATTCGCTTTCGCCATTTTCTTAAATGGCATAAAAATAAATTGGGAATGTTGTCCATAGAGCCACAAAATACACATGTTGTTTTTTGTGTCGCCAAAGGCCTTAATGAATTGACCTTTGCGGTCATCGGTAAGGATATTCAATTCTATTAACCTTTCCATCACAGTTGCATTGATAGAAAACGGGAAATCAAATTCAGATCTGTCAATAATTAATTCTCCAATTTTTGCATCTTCTTGATGTGCAACAAAAATAGGGTATTCAGAAAATCCACCTTGTATAATGTCATCACTTACTTCTTTGAGCATTTCGTTAATCTCATTCAGTTGAGATTCAAGGGTAGTTAGTGCTGATTCGATTTCTTTATCTAACATTATCTTTCAATTTTTATTTTTTGTGTGAAAGACTTTTCGGGTGTAACAACTTGAACAAAATAAACTCCTTCTGCCAAATCGCAAACGTCTATTTTATTATCTTCAATTCTATTTACATTCTTGCAAATCTTGCCGTTTAAATCATAAACATTGATTGCTTGAATGGTAGTTTGAATATTTAGTTTTACTGTTACATATTTACTCGCAGGATTTGGATAGAGACTTACAAGTTTAAGTTTTTCAATTTTCTGGGTGCTACTTAAAGGAGCAAGTTTGATTGCCCACATTCCTCTTCCATGTGTATAGAGGAATAAAGTTCTGTCGGAATTTCTCATTTTAATTTCATGCACTTCTACGTTTGGAATTCTTGTGTCTTTGGTCCATGTTTTGCCACCATCAACGGTAAAGTAAAAGCCATAATCTGTTGCTGCAAATATTTTATTTTCAGGATCTTGAGGATCAACAGCAACCATACTCACTGGCAACCCTGGAGGCAAATTGCCTGAAATATTTTCCCAAACTGGGGTAGAAGTTTCAAGATTACTTGCTTTCCAAACACGACCCTGATTGCTCACAGTTGTAAAGGCAACGAAAATTTGATATTTATTTACTGGATTAATTGTAATGCCATTAATAAAATCACTTGTTACAGATGATGGAACTGAACTATTGAAACTTACTTCGGTGCCAATAGCAGATCTCGCATTTTCTAACTTATACAATTGCGCCGCTGCTCCACCATAGTAGAACACAGGGTCAGCATCTTCCGAACAAGCCAAAGCTTTGATGCTAGAGCGAGATATTTTATTAATTTTTTCCCAAATATCACCACCGTTTATAGTTCTATACACGCCACTATTGGTTTTGTAAAATAACATGTATTGGTCTGCGGGGTTCATTGTATAAGGATTGATAAAACTAATACCCTCAGTTGTAAATCGTGAATCTGTAATGCTCGTGCTATTTGCAGACCCTAGGGTTGAGAAATTGTCTAATCTATGAATTCCTTCATTTTGATAAGAAACATAAGCAACGTCGCCATCTTGTTGTCCGATATGGCAATATGCACCGTCTCCTCCGAATATCCTTGAAGTAATTAGTGGCCCTGTTGAGAATTGCGTACCATTATCCTGTGTGCCTCCAACAGCTCTAATTCCAGTTAAATCGTAACTTCCAGCATAAAACTGGGTAACGTTATATCCTGTATTTGCATTGCCGAGGGCAGTTTGGCTGTTCCATTTGAATCTGTATATTCCACCGTCTGTTCCAGTGATGTATTCATTGCTTGCAGTTGAAAATGCTGCAAACGAATGATTGTCGGCATGGCTGCTTTTTAGAGATGACCATGAAGTACCTCCATTGATTGAAGATGCAGCATATTGGCATCCTGCAAATATTTTATTTGAATCTACCGCACTAACACCAATTGCTACACAATAAGCCTGTTGACCTGTATTTATTGAAGTGGGTGTTGTTTTTAAATTCCAAGTTTTTCCACCATCGCTGCTTTTGTAGAAGGCTGCTGGACCTGATTCATAATCCCAACCTTCAAACAATGCGTAAATCACATTGGGGTATTTGCGAGAATTGGCCATTTTGATGAGTCGGTATGTTCCTGCAACTGGTTTAGAAGGGAAACTTACAGGAATGAAAGTTCCTGCTTTTCCATTGCTATCGGAATAATATACGTTATTTGATTGTTGTGAGATCAATACTCTGCCAGAAGGCAAACATAAAATATCGTTCACTTGCTTGTTTCCAGCTGTATAAACGGCTGACCATGAAGCACCTTTGTTTGTTGAACGAAACATTCCCGCTGTATTGGTTCCTACAAATATTGTGTTGCTGTCGGAGTTAGAGTGTTCAATATCCCAAATTGCATCGAAGCCACCAAGAGTAGCAGTAGCGCTTAATTGTTGGAAGGTCTTTCCACGGTCAGATGATTTGAATACGCCATTTCCTTCATTGTGTAACCCTCCATAGCGACATTCTCCAGTTCCATAATATATTTCATTGTTATTAAATGGATTTGAGGTAATGCAACTTGGTTGTAAAGTAATTTCCTGTTCGTTTAATGCTTTCCAAGTTTTACCGCCATTTTCAGAACGCCACATTCCACCAGAAATTCCACCTGCCAAAATAAGGTTATCATTTGTTGGGTCAACCCAAAGTGCGCGTGTTCTTCCACCAACATTGTTGGGGCCAATTTCGGTAATATTATCGATAGGATTTCCATTGGCTCTATTGCTAATTTGAGAATGGTCCCACTTGTTCCACGTGCTTTTTAACCATGAAGGAATTACTCCATTTGCATTTTTTCGTTCGTTAAACCATTGTTCAAAATAGCCAGGATTTTCTCCAAAAATTTGAGGGGTATGTTTAGGTTTTAGGGAAATACCTACTGAAAATAAACCTATAAAAATTAGACTTAATGATATACTGCTTATGGCTCTTTGAGATTTGAACATAATATACAAATATAATAAAAAAGCAAATAGGAACGGGAAGTAATCGACGGATTTGTTCATAAAACCCATGCTAAATGGTAAACAATTCATTATCAAATTGAAAAGATTGGATTATCATTTAAGCCGTTTAATTATTTTTAAACCAATTTCTAAATATATTTGTTGTTCAATCACACAACGATGAAAAAAAATAAAACCCTCCTTATTGCAATTTTCTGCTTGGTTATATTCAGTGCATTAGTTTATTTGTCGCCATACAGATATTTGATTAAAGGAATAAGCTTAACCTATTTGAAAGGTGAAAAATCTGCGAATTATTTAGATTGGAAAGATTTCGATTTGCGCAAAATGCAAAACAATCCCGACAAAATTTACAAAATCCCTACAAAAACCTATGCCAAAACCAATGGGTTAGACAAAAAGCTGCTTGATATGTTAACCAACACAAATTCAGGTTCTTACATTGTAGTAAAAAACGATACCATTGTTTCAGAACATTACTTCAATGGCATTACAGATTCATCTCAAACCAACTCTTTTTCTATGGCGAAAACCATCACAACATTGTTGGTGCAAAAAGCCATTCAAGATAAATTGATTGGTTCTTGGGATGACAAGGTGATTGATTATTTGCCTTGGTTAAAAGGTGAATTTGCGAAGGATTTAACCTTGCGTAATCTATCAACAATGACAGCAGGTTTGGATTGGGATGAAAACTATCTTTCTCCTTTTAGTGTTACTGCAAAAGCTTATTATTCAAATGATGTGGAAGCAGTGATGAAAACGGTTGCGGTTACAAAAAAGCCGGGTGAGAATTTCCATTACCAAAGCGGTACAACCCAATTGCTGGGATTTGTTCTGAAAAAAGCGTTAGATAAATCTGGAAAATACAAATCGGTCTCTGAATTTGCACAAGTAAATTTATGGAATAAAATTGGTGCTGAATATCCTGCGTTTTGGTCGTTGGACGCTGAAAACGGCAAAGAGTTAACTTATTGTTGCTTTGATGCAACTACAAGAGATTTTGCCAAGTTAGGTCAATTGGTTTTGCATCATGGCAAAAGTGCTTGGGGGGAATCTATCATCGATTCTACATTTTTAGATTTGGCACAGAAGCCATTTAAAAGTGCAAACTATGGACATTCATTTTGGATAGGAGAAGTTGATGGAATAAAATTCCCATATTTTCAAGGATTAAAAGGTCAGTACATTGCCATTGTAAAAAATGAAAATGCCGTAATTGTAAGAACAGGAAATGGCATCGACAAATCACATGGAATGCCTGTGTTTGATTGCATCAAAACGTATGTGAGTGAAGGTGTGAAGTTGAAGTAAGTACAATTAATCCCATACAAACAAAGAAAAGGCGCCTATGGCGCCTTTTCTCTTTTAAATTGCTTGAGGGTTAATGTCCCTCAAAAAATTATGCGATTACAGATCTGCGGATGATGTTCAATGCGCCACCAGCTTTGAACCACTCAATTTGTTGGTCGTTGTAACTGTGGTTTACTGAAATTTCATCTTTGCTGCCATCGGCATGGTTCAATACCAATGTCAATGATTTGTCTGGAGCAAAAGTTGTCAAACCAACGATGTCGATTTTGTCAGCTTCTTGAATTTTGTCGTAATCAGCTTTATCG
>CANKVM010000096.1 GCA_947487175.1 Flavobacteriales bacterium
GTTGCGTGTTTTGTTGCCCTCTCCCACCTTTATTGGCGAGGAAAAAGCACCAGATAACCGAGAAATTACTGAATACACGTGGGTGATTGATCCGCTTGATGGCACCACAAACTTTCTACACGGGTTGCCCGTTTTTAGTATTAGCCTAGCGCTTTTGCACCACGGCGCACCAATCGTTGCAGTTGTGTATTGCCCCGCATTGAACGAATCATTTACGTCCCTCAAAAACCATGGTGCCTTTTTAAATGGAAACCAAATTCATGTTGCACAAAATGCAACCTTGAATCAAACCCTTATTGCTACGGGATTTCCATATTACCAATTTGAAAAAATTGACGAATACTTAGGTGTTCTGAGTAATCTCATGAAAACCACCCACGGACTCCGCAGAATGGGCTCTGCTGCCATTGATTTGGCCTATACCGCTTGTGGTAGATTTGATGCCTTTTTTGAAATGAACTTAAGTCCTTGGGACATTGCCGCAGGCATTTTGTTGGTAGAAGAAGCGGGTGGAATTGTTACCGATTTCAGTGGTGAACCCAACGTGATTTTCAAAAATCAAATTGTTGCTGCCAGCAAAACCATTTATCCAGTATTTTTAGGCGAGTTGAAAAACCTTGTTTAAAGACTGGTAACGAATTAAACTAATCTTCAGATTTTATTCAGTAAAACTTTAATAACCTTGTAGTTTTAAGGGTTATGCATTAATTTGCACAATACTATGATTTGGTTGTTTGCGGCTTTGAAAGGAATTGGGGGAGGACTGCTATTGGGTTTACTCAGTATGGGCCCAAGTTTCTTTGCCTTAATCAAAGTAGGTATTCAAGGGGGGAAAATGGCTGGATTGAGAATGGCGTTAGGTATATTCTTAAGTGATTTAGTGATCGCATTAGGCTGCTTTTATGGACTTGCTGGATTTTTTACAATGCCAATGTTTCAAATTGGTTTTGCAGGGTTTGCCGCATTTGGGATTATCTTTATTGGGGTAAAAGGAATTAGCGTTGGCTATAAAAAGTTTATAAAAAATATTCAGACACCTATTGGGAAAAGCACCAATCTTTTAAAAGGGTTTGTGGTGAATTTAATGAACCCCTTTGTGATTGTTCTTTGGGTTTCTTTGACAGCTACAATGAGTGTGGGACATGATGATACCTTCGAAGGTAGGTATACCATTTTGGTTCAGATTATGTCTACATTAGTAACAATTTTTACCCTTGATTTGGGTAAGGTATATCTGTCAGATTACCTGGGTAAAAGACTAAATCACAGAATGTACTTCTTTGTGAATCGTTATTTTGGCATTATTCTCACTGCTATCGGAGCCTATTTTTTATATCATTTTATCAAACTCATTGTATTGATGAATATACCTTTACATTTTAAATAAATTAGTTGGATTTACTAGGACAACATATCAATTTGGTGCTGAATATTGTACTCGGTATGATTATGTTGGGATTGGGAATTAGCCTCAGAAAGGAAGATTTTAAGCAATTATTTGACCAACCTAAGCCATTGGCAATAGGGCTAACGGCGCAGATGCTGTTGTTGCCGTTGGTTGCTTTTTTATTGGTGCAAAATGCAAATTTGAATCCGGAACTCAAAGTGGGTATCATGATTTTATCGGTTTGTCCGGGTGGCATTACTTCTAACCTAATCAGTTACTTTGTAAAAGGAAATGTGGCCTTGGCTGTGTCGTTAACGGTTTCAAACGCATTCCTATCATTATTTTCCATTCCATTGATGGTTAACTTTTTTATTCATTATTTTCTTGGGGGACAAGGGCAGGGGAATTCGAATTTCCATTTGCCTTTTTTTGGTACTATGTTAGAAATTTTTGCCATTACCATTGTGCCGGCATCTTTGGGTATGGTACTCCGATATAAACTTGGCAAACGCATTTTAGAGTTTCAAAAAATCATCAATATCATATTGCCTATTTTATTACTTTTGGTTTTTGCCTTTAAGTTTTTGGCTGGAAATCAACATGGTGGAACAGAGATGAAACAAACTGATATTCAATTGCTAACCCCATTGGTAATTGGATTGAACATTGCAAGTATGTTTGTTGGCTTCTTGGTTGGTACACCGTTTGGATTGTCGTTCAAAAACCGCATTACCATTTCGGTGGAAGTAGGACTTCACAACACCGCATTGGCTTTGTTAATTGCCGGTGAAAAATTAGGAAATAGTGTAATGGAAAAGCCGGCGTTGGTTTATGCTTTGTACTCGTTTTTTGTAACGTTTACAATTGCTTATTTACTGATGCGACTCAGGATATACCGTTTGAAAAAACGCAGTTAAATCGTCCAATATTTCTATTGGAACCAACGAACTTAATGTTTCATTTTTAAATTCTTCAGAAGTGAATGAATCCCACAAAATATCTCTTATTTGGGTAGCGCTTATTTCTAGAAGTGGTGCTTCATACCAAGTTGCTTGAAAGGGCATATCGCCAGATGGCTTTGGATAACCTGGTCTTGGGTAAACGTTGAGTGGACACATCTGAGCCAATTCTTCGGCATGTTGCCAGTTATGAAAACTATGCAAATTGTCAGCGCCCATAATGAGTTCAAATTGATGTTCTTTGTAAATTTGATAAAGCTCAACCACAGTTTTGTGGGTGTAAGAAGGCTTTGGAAGGCTAAATTCGATGTCGCAGCACGACATCTTCGCTTGGTTTTTCAGTGCCATTGAAACCCATTTGAGTCTGAAATCAGCTGGTATTAATGTCTCTTCACTTTTGTGTGGGTTCAGGGGAGATGGCACAAACCATACCTCATCGAAATTTGCTTTTTCACAAATGCGCAAGGCTACTTGAATATGTCCTACATGAATTGGATTGAATGATCCAAAGTACAAACCAATTTTAGCCATTGTTATCGAGGAAATTCAATACCAATTCTTCACATGTTTTGAAAGTTTCTTCCAAAACATCATTCACCACAATTACATCGTATTGGCTTTCAAAGCTCAATTCATAATTGGCTTTGTCAATTCTTTCTTTAAGTTGGTGTTCAACTTCGGTACTTCTTTTGGTAAGACGTTCAAGTAAAATTTCGACACTTGGTGGTCTTAAAAATACCGCTAGGGCTTGTTTTTCAAAGCGGCGTTTCAATGCCAATCCGCCTTTCACGTCTACATCGAAAACTACTGCTTTTCCTTCAGCCCAAATTTTTTCAACTTCGCTGTAAAGGGTTCCGTATAAAATTCCAGCGTAAACTTCTTCGAATTCTAGAAACTCGTTGTTGTTAATTTTAGATTGGAAATCTTCTAGTTTTAAAAAGTGGTATTCTTTTCCTGATGTTTCACCTGGTCTTGGCAACCGGGTTGTAGCACTAATTGAAAAGGCCAATTTGCTAGACATGGTCGCAAGCAAATGATTTACCACAGTAGTTTTGCCTGAGCCAGAGGGCGCCGAGAAAATAATGAGCTTATTCAAAATCAGATTTACAATGGTTCTAAAATACAAAGGTCGTTTTTTCATTCTATAATTTCATCATAAAGAATGAATAAAGCGATATAAAAACCTTCTTTTAATTTGCGAAAAGTGCAAAAAAAAAGGAGCTTCAATTTGAAGCTCCTTTTTTAATGGGTGGAAATGAAAGAACAGAAATTATTTTTGAAGTATAATTTTTTGTGTTTGTTTCAATTCATTTTGGATGAAATAGATACCAGCTGGAAGTGATGAGATATCTAATTGGTTGCTATTGTTTGCCTTCATGATTGTTTGTCCTAATCCATTTAAAATTGTATAGTTTCCAATTTTATTTGTATTTATCACACCTTGTGACGGATTTGGATAAACCATGAAGTTTAGCGAAGTTTTTTGAATTTCATTCAGAGATGAAGGAACATTGTTCTTTACTTCAAACAAAGATATAGTTCCACTGATTTCATTCGACACAACGATCATAGGTTGGCCTGTAGGACTGTGGTTTGGTTGGATATAAATTATTCCTTCAGGACCATTATCCCCGCCAAAAGCAGTGGCATTACGTGTATTCTTATAATCAACAAAAATCGCATTTGATGGGTCTGTAATATCATAGACCATCACACCACCGATTCTTTCTAAAGTAATGAAAGCATAAGTTTTTTCTCCAATTGTAGTTAATGTTACGCCCTCAGGTTCTGGTCCTTTAGATCTACTTCTTGCTTTTAAAGTATTTGAAGCTTCATTATCTGCGTTGAAAAGTTTACCAAAAGTTTCGTTTTGTGAGGTAATTAACTCAAATGCATCACCACTGTTAAATACCATTGAGTTGTTAGATAAATCATAGATAGAAAAAGAACGTGGACCCACCATGTAAAGTTCATCATAATCGCCATCACCATCTTTATCTCCATGTAAATTGGTTATTCTTAGTCTACCTAAAGAATGATCTTCTTTTAACATCTTACTATTAGGGAAGCTACTTGAATCAAGTTTAACTGCGCTTACTGTAGTTCTTTCGTTCAAAGGAGTGTACTCTTTTTCATCTCCTTCGTTCGCTGTTACTAAGTAATTTTTATTGTTCACTGAATAATTTGCAATTTGATCAGGGGTTGTAAATGCTTTCACATTCCAATTTGAAATTAAAACCGAACCACTTTTATCACTTGCGTCGAAACCGCTACCAAGTGTTTTAAATTCTTTGGTTCCAAGCGCCCAAATAGATGTTGCTTTTTTGGTTGTGAAATCAATTTCAGCAATCGCGTTGTTTTCTTGAAGAGAAACCCATCCCGTTTTGTTATCTGATGAAATAGTCACATATTCTGGTTCAAAGTCTTGTGCCAATGTGCTTGCTTTGAATAATTTGCGAACTCCAGATGCCAATAAAGTGCTTTCGTTTGAATTAAAACTTTTGAAATCAATTACAGTTACATTTGATTGAGTTAGGTTTTGAGCACCATTTGAAATATCAATCATGGTAACTGATCCTTCTGGATCGTTGGTATAGTCTAAATTAGGTTGTCCTTCATCGGCAGTAACTACGAATTGTCCATTCGGGCTAAATCCTACATGGTCAGGTAAAGCACCAACGGTAACTTTACTGATGAAATCACCATTTGTATTGAAAAATATTACTTTACCAGGATTTTGTTCAATCGAATCAGGTGATGAAACTGCTACTAATCCATTTTTAATTGCAATACTTGTAATGCCACCATACGGTGCCATGTCGATAGATTTAATCATTGTAATGCTCAAAGGATTAGAAATGTCGGCAATGTCCATTCTCTTTTGAATAGCGCTTGTCATAAATAATCTTTTAGATGCAGAATCATATGCTGAAATTTCGCAAGTACTTCCAGCAGCTGGATTTGGGTCAAAACTATTAATTGGAATCAATTCGATTGATTTGCTTGGTGTTGGAGCTAATCTGTCATTGTCTTTAATGTATACAGTGAAGAAATCATTGCCACTTACAGTAAATCCATTGATATTTTTAATTCCCACAACAAAATATTCATCTTGCTCGGCTTCGGTATCGTCATTGATATCAAACGTTACGGTGATTTTTGATGTTGTTTGGTCGAAGGTAAATGAACTACTCGACAAGTTAATATCTGTTGAAGATGCTGTATTCCATGAATTAGGCATTGCTTCTAATGTGAACGAGCCTGAGCTTGCAAATTTTGGAGTTAATTTAATACTTACAGTTTTTGTTCCTTCTGTAACCGTAACAAAACGGGTGTCGAACGCAAGGGTAGTGCTAAAATTAAATTTGAAAACAAATGGAGTGAAAAGTTTGCGGTTCTCTTTGTCTAACACATCTGAAACTGTTAAAGTATAAGATGTATTGTTTTGAAATGCAGTTGTGTATGTTAATGTAGCAGTATCTGCTAATGTTCCATTTTGGGTGACGTTAATACTGCTTAAGCCGCTGATGCCTGTATATGCTGTAAGTTTGCTAATGCTTGCAGAGTCCATGTCCCTACTAAAAATAACGCGAATAGAAGTAGCCGACATTAATTCCGCTTTTACAACAGTTGGAGAACCAGGGAATATCCAGTTTGGAAAAACTTGAGCAGCAGTTCCTGAGGCAGCACCATTCCAATTCGCAGTATCGTGAATAAGCAATTTTAACTGAGCTACAGTTCCAGTTGTTGGTCCTGTGTAATAAGCATTTGCTGTATTTCCAGTCACATTTCCTTTAGTGCCTGCATGTTGAATTGCATTTACAGCATTGCTTAACGAACTTGGCAACATTGAATTGCTTCCAGTGCAAGTGGTATTTGCAGTTAACCAAATGTTTGAGCTAAATGCAGTGATATAATTAGGATTTGTGTTTGAACCAGTATAAGCAATAAGCTGATCTCCTCCGCTACTCAATCCAAATTTAGCTCCTGTAATTGTTCCAATATTGGTTGAAGGTAAATCATTCTTAATTTGAACAATACTTCCTGCCGCTACTCCAGTAGACGGAGCAATCCAGGTAAGTCCTCCAGCACACTGTGCGGTTGTATTTGTTGTGAATTTAGCATCTGTAAACTGAATTCTTGTGAAAGGTAGAATATCAACAAAAGTTACAAAATCAAACTCATCATCTGTTGTAAGCGCATTCATTCTATATGCAATTACAGATATGTCTGCAGGTTTAAATTTAGTCTGTTCAGGTAAAGTTTTAAAGTTTGCAGATAAATTTTTGGTAATTTTATTTCCAATACTATCTGTCAATTTTCCAGAAATTAATCCAAAAGAATATTCAGTATTCGTTGTTAATTCTGAAGTAGGCGTTAATGTAATGATATCGTTTGAAACAGTAGCATCGAAACTAACATTTGTACCATTTGACAAACGAAGAAAAACGCAACTATCAATATTTGTTTGATTTAAAGATACTGAACCAGGAAGAAAAGGCTTTTCAGAGAAAGAAATCTTCATAGTAGCATTTGAGAATACCAGTGTATCATTATTTTGAGGGACAAAAGAAGCTACCGGCGCAATTGTATCTACAGCACCTTCAAATTTAATTGATGTACTGCCATCTGAAGCTGTAGTGGTAGTAGTAGTATGGGTACGTGCCGTTTTAAAGGTATTTGAAACCGTGTTGAATTTTCCAGTTGTAACTATATAATTCGCACCTGGATCTCCTGTTAAATAAGAAGTTGAACTTAATTTTCCACCATTGTATAAATCGTTTATTGGCAATTGATAGCCTGCTGCACCAGCAGAATTGATTGAAGTTCCAAAGGCCGAACCATAAAACAAAGCATCCACAGGAACTGTGGTTGAGTCAATGGTAGATATGCTTTTCGCAAAAACGGCAATAGCGTCTGCGCTCGTTCCACCGTTTCCAAAAACACCAGAGGAATTAATGTTTCCAATGCCACCATCTCCGCCGGTTGTCATGTTGTTAATGGTTTTTATTTTTAAACCATTAATTTTCATACAAGAACCACCAACGTAAACAATGTCGCCCATTTTTACAGAGCCACTATTGATTTCAAAGGCATAAGTAATTGCTTTGCCTTCTTTCCAACCCCTAACCGTAGCCGTTCCATTGTTTGCAACTATTACGGTGTAAGCAGTTTTTGAAAAATCAATGTCTTTGGTTGCAACGAGTTCAACAAATTCTTTACAAGAATCTGTACCAGCTGGATTTACAAAAACTTCTGAGATAACCAACCCAGGATTTTGTGCAGATAACTTACCTTGTGCAAATAGCGCAAGACAAATTACCAAGAGTAACTTTAAATGTTTTTTCATTTTTATTATATTTAATACAAATTAAAAGTTCCAATTTAAAGCATTCTTAAAGAATTTGTTAATTTAACAACACGTATTGATTAATTTAAGGCAATATTGTTAATTTATTATGATGGCAGTGTTAAATGAATTCAAACATTGCTTCACCTGATTTACGAACCTTCGCCAATTTAGCCAATTGATCGTTTTCTGCATCACGATGTCCTAACGCCAATAAAACTGCAGAAGTATATCCCTGAGCTTTTAAGTTGAATAATTCATCCATTTCATTTGCTTTATAACCTTCCATTGGTGTTGTATCTACTTTCAATGCT